>JAUWSB010000005.1 GCA_030610255.1 Bacteroidota bacterium | reverse complement strand
GACCCGTTTATTAATGCTTACACAAGAATTGCACAGGTTCGGGTAGAAATCGTAAATAAGGACAAAGCTTTCAAATTAGAGATGTTTGCTAATGGTATTTTAGAGTCGAACATCGCTAAAAACTCGAACGAACTATTAATACCAAAATCCGCAATCCTATGGACAGGTAAACGTGCTGTTGTGTATGTAAAAATCCCGAACCGTAAAACACCGTCATTCCTGTACCGTGAAATTATACTTGGTCCCGAAGCAGGAAATTTCTATGTGGTTGCCGAAGGCTTATCAGAAGGTGAGATAATTGCAACCAATGGAGTCTTTAAGATTGATGCATCAGCTCAGTTGGCAGGTAAACCAAGTATGATGAATCCTGAAGGTGGTAAAATTTCTACAGGGCACAATCATGGCGGCACTCAAATGAGTGATGAAGAAATGAAAGCAATGGATCCTTCTGATAAAAAGGCTGAAGCTTTGAATTTTACAGATGTTTCTGAAACTTTTATAGCACAGCTTGACGAACTTGTAAATGATTATTTTAAATTGAAAGACGCCTTTGTAGCTACTGATGAAAAACAGGTCGAAGCAGAAGCTAAGACTGTTTTATCAAGCTTAAATAAAATAGATATGACCCTTTTAAAAGGCAATGCACATGTAGAATGGATGAATCTCCTGAAGTCTATTAAAGAAAATCTTAACAGTATTATTACAATGAAAGGCGTTGAGATGAAACGCAGTCATTTTAGTATTGTGTCGAATAAACTTATCGAAGCTATTGATATGTTTGGGATTGCAATTGATCAACCTGTATATTTAGAATTTTGTCCAATGGCTTTCGATAATAAAGGAGCGTTTTGGATAAGTGCTCATAAAGAAATACGAAACCCCTATTTTGGAGATAAAATGCTAACGTGTGGTGAAGTAAAGAAAGAATTTAATAACCAATAAAACTTAATATTATGAACAAAGCAACAATTCAAATCGAAAACCTCAAATGTCATGGTTGTGCATCAACCATTAGGAAAGGACTTTTAAAGTTCGAAGAGGTAAAGAGTGTAGGTGTGGATATTGAAAAATCGCTGGTTGAGATTTCATTCGATGGAGAGAATGAAAAGATCATGGACTACAAAACAAAATTAGCGCGTTTGGGATATCCTAAAACAGGTAATAACAATTCAATCTCTGTTGCAAAATCGTTTATAAGTTGTGCAATAGGTAGAGTAAATAAATAAATGAATTATTAATTTTAAATTTTAAAAAATGAAAAAGAAAGTTTTAAGTTTAGTAGTATTGTTCTTAATCGGAGCAATGTCTGTATTTGCACAAAGCAAAAGATGAAGTTTATAACAATCTTCCGGGATGCTGTAAATATGACCGTCCAAAAGAGGTAAAGGAGGAGAAAAAGCACGAAGGTCATAATCATTAATAAAATGCAAGAGTCTGTCTTTCGGGGCAGACTCTTTTAAACTGATATGTTAAATAAATGAAATTGAATTCAACAATTACTTGTCCCAAATGCGGATATAAAAAAGAAGAAGAAATGCCGACTGATGCATGTCAATATTACTACGAATGTGAAAATTGTAAAACTATTTTAAAAACAAAAAAGGGTGATTGCTGTGTTTATTGCTCTTATGGTTCAGAAAAATGCCCACCTATGCAAAACATTGACTAAAAAAATTCTTTATTAAATATTTTCAATCCGATTTTTAAAGAATTATATGAAACCTAATATAGAAATATTTACTATTTTAGCGTAAAATTTCGAGTTTAAGCGCAGACTCCCGTTGGCAACAATTCGGAATGAATGTCAAACAATTTTAATAATTGATTTAAAAATGGAGGTTTTATGAAAACGATTTTCCTTTTGAGTTTAATTTTTATGGGAATTTACAGTTATTCTCAGCACTGGACATTTTTAGGATTTCCTGATGAAAAAATCCATGCAATTGCTGTTCACCCTCAAAATCCTAACATAATATTCGTGTCTGGAGATAACCTTTATAAATCGTCTGACGGTGGGATAAACTGGGATACAGTCTCATTATATTCTTTTAATTCAATTACATTTCATCCTATACCTGATACAATGTATGCAACTCTTGGAGAAGGTTCATATAGTGATGGAATATATAAATCTATTGATGGGGGCAATAATTGGAATATTTTAGAATGGTTGTATTTATCTACTTCACTTACGATTCCAGGATATCCTCAAGGAACTCTTGTTGCTGGCACAAAAGGAATGGGTGTATATGAAAGTAGTAATTATGGAGATACATGGACTACAATAAATGATAGTTTGAATAATTTGAATGTTCTTTCACTTATACATATAAATCCCTTTGATTCAGATTCAGGACAAGTATATTTTGCAGGGACTGAAGGCGGTATATTTTATTATAATTATGACCTCCATGAATATTGGAATAATACAAATACTGCTACTAATATTACTATTCCGGCAATCTCCTCAGATGGAGATGGAACAGGTTATAGTTTATGGGCAGCAATTGATGGGGGTAGTTGGTCTGATGGAATGTATAAATCTACAGATTATGGTCTTACGTGGATTATTTCAGAATATTGGCCTTTTATTACAGACATTCTTATTAATCCTCTTAACCCAAATACTGTATATGCAGCTGATTCAGGCTATGGTGTAAAAAAAACAATAAATGGAGGTATAAGCTGGCAGGTCATTAATACCGGTTTGGGAGATAGTATAGTATACTGCCTTGCTCAAAGTCCTGCCGATATTATGCATCTATATGCCGGCACTGAACATGGTCTTTATGTTTATGATTTTTCCGTGGGAATCAATAAAAAAAATATTAAACAGGATATTAATATAACAATTTTCCCAAATCCGGCAAATGATAAAATTACAATAAAATCATATTTTTATAAAATAACCAAAGTTGATATAGTTAATATAGAAGGGAAATTGTTGCAAAATTTTATTTTAAAAACTTCCGAAACAAGTATAAATATTGATAATTTAGAAAGAGGAGTTTACTTTTTAAAAATTTATACTGAAAAGGAAGTTATAACTAATAAATTGATTAAAAAGTAAAAAACGGAATAGTTGCTAACAAGAAAGTAAAAAGCATTAAAACGCCTTTTACTTCAACAGTTAGCATTAATTTAAGGGAGGAATAGAAATATGAAAACAAAAGAAGTTTTAGGAGTATTATTAATTTTATTAGGATTATCATCCTGTGATACTAAAGACAATGAAAAATTTGCATTAAAAGAGATTGCATCGTCAAAGAATCTATGGACAGGTATTGCGATTAGTGGGAAAGATAGAATATTTGTTAATTTCCCCAGATGGTCTGAAAATGTTCCTATATCTGTAGGTGAACTAAAAGATGGGGAAATAGTCCCATATCCTAATATTGATTTTAATAATCCGACTATTGGTTTTAATTGCATTCAGAGTGTTTTTGTTGATCGCAATGATATACTATGGGTACTTGAGACAAATAACCCTATGTTTATGGGTGTTAAAGATCCAGGACCTGCTTTGTACAAATTTGATTTGTCAAAAGACTCATTGATAAAAAAATATAATTTTGATTCAACTACCTTTTTGTCCAATTCTTACTTTAATGACGTCCGGATTGATGAAGTAAAAGGAGTGGCGTATATCACAGATTCAGGTACAGGTGCCATCATAACTCTTGATTTGCAAACAGGAGAATGCAAAAGGCTTTTGGAAAATCATTATTCTACCAAAGCCGAGAGAGATTATTTGATTATAAACTCCAAAAAATGGTCAAATACTGTTCATTCAGATGGGATTGCTCTTTCTCCTGATAGAGCTTACTTATACTATGTCGCTCTTACAGGAGACCATTTATACAGGATTCCGACAAAAAAACTTTTAAATCCCGGTTTGTCTGAGGCAGAATTAGAAGAGCAAGTTGAAAAGGTAATAAAAACAGGGCCTGCTGATGGAATGTTATTTAATGAGCAAGGTGATTTATTTATGGCAAATCTTGAGAGCAATTCAGTTATTAAGTTTAACTATCCCAACAAATTACAAACTGTAGTCAAAGGTAGCCGGATTAAATGGGCAGACAGTTTTTCTAAAGACTCTCAGGGAAATATTTATTTTACAACTTCACAAATTCACTTGTCAGAAAAGGAACGTTCTGATTATCGGATATATAAAATAGAAGAAAACTAATATAGAAATATTTACTATTTTAGCATAAAATTTGGAGTTTAAACGCATACTCACGTTGGCAGAAATGCTATTCGTGCTTCGTAGTGACATTCTGCTAACTTTGAAACATTAATCATATAACAAAAAAAACAGGCACATGTATCTATTCTTTGACACCGAGACAACAGGACTTCCAAGAAACTGGAAAGCACCTGTAAGCGATTTTAATAACTGGCCACGACTTGTTCAACTTGCATGGTTACACTACGACAAAGACGGAAATAAAATTGGCGGAAATAATTACATCATAAAGCCAGACGGTTTCACTATTCCTTCTGATGCTTCAAGGGTTCATGGAATTTCAACTGAACGAGCATTGAATGAAGGCATTGCATTACAAGGCGTATTAAACGACTTTCAAAACCTAATTTCACAAGCAAGCTATTTAGTTGCTCACAACATGAGCTTTGATGAGAAAATTGTTGGAGCAGAGTTTCTAAGAAAAAACATGGTTAACAGCATTGCGACAAAGAACAAAATTTGCACAATGGAAAAATCTACCAATTATTGTAAGCTTGATGGACCTTACGGATACAAGTGGCCAAAACTTTCAGAACTCCATTACAAACTTTTCGGGACAGGATTTGAAGAAGCACATAATGCAGCAGTTGATATCAACGCAACAGCAAAGTGTTTTTGGCAAATGAAAAAAATTGGAGTACTATAACTATCTACTAAAATTATTTTCCATCATGTTATCCAAATCTGATCTTAAGATTGCATCAACTTACACCAAAAAGTTGGTTTACAGAAAGGCATCGTTTGAAACGAAAAGGAACTGTATATTTAACTAAATATGAATAACTAACTTGTCCTAATAATGAATATCAAACAAAATTTCTCAATTAAGTTTTTTAACACTTTCGGAATAGATGTTAAGGCAAAGTATTTTGTTGAATTAAATTCCGATGAAGAAATTATTTCATTTTTATCTTCAGGGTTTTTAAAAAACAAGCAATTTTTAATCTTAGGTGGTGGCAGTAATATCCTTTTTACTAAGGATTTTACCGGTGTTGTTGTAAAAATAAATTCAAAAGGTATAACTATTTTAAAAGAAGACGAAGATTTTATTTATGTAAAAGCAATGGCAGGGGAAGTTTGGCAGGATTTTATAGATTATAACATAAAAAATAATTATGGAGGATTGGAAAATTTGTCAAAAATACCCGGAAGTGTGGGTGCCGGTCCAATTCAAAATATCGGTGCTTATGGTGTTGAATTAAAAGATGTATTTTATCAATTAACTGCTATTAATATTCAAACAGGTGATATAATAAAATTTAACAAAAAAGATTGTAATTTCGGTTACAGAAGTAGTATTTTTAAAAATGAACTTAAAAATAAATATATAATAAATTCCGTAGTTTTCAGATTATTTAGAAAGCCTGTTTTTAATACTAAGTATGGAGCTATTGAGATGGAATTGAGGGATATGGGTATAAATAAATTAAGCGTAAGTGCTATTAGCAAAGCTGTTAGCAGGATAAGAAAAAGAAAGCTTCCGGATATTGAGCAAATCGGATGTGCAGGCAGTTTCTTTAAAAATCCTGTTATTACTGAAGAAGAATTTAAAAATTTAAAGAAAGATTTTCCAAATATTATTACTTACGAACGACCTGATAAGACATTTAAAATTGCTGCCGGCTGGCTAATTGAACAATGTGGATGGAAAGGTAAAAGAATCGGAAATGCAGGAGTGTATAAAAATCAGGCGCTTGTGCTGGTAAATTACGGCAATTCAACAGGCAAAGAAATTTTAGAATTATCATGTAAAATTGAAAATTCAGTATTTGAAAAATTTAATATCAGGTTAAATAAAGAGGTGAATGTTTTTTAAATTATCTCAATTAAAACCGACACTGCAAGCAACAAATCGGTTGATAAGACAACAAGCACATTTATTCCGAGTGAAGGGATAAGCTTTATTATATCATCGCCATGTTTGATTGCACTCATCCCGGCTTTAAAAGCCAAAGGAATAGGCAGAAGTGCAAGATATAGCCATGGAGATGCTACTTCTAAAATTGGCAATAAAATAATAATTCCGAAAGTAGAGAATAAACCGAAAAAATAAAGATATGCTGCTTTTTTCTTGCCTAATCTAATTACAAGATGATTTCGGCCGCCTTCTTTATCAGCTTTGGCATCAGGAAATTCATTAAGTAACAATAAAAGTGCTGTTAAAATTCCGGGAGGAATTGAAACCAGCCATACTTCCTGTGGAACAAGGTTTGCCAAAGTCATTTCCGGACTTGCAGTCATTGCGATATAAGTTCCGATAACAACCAGTGTTCCTAATGTTAAGCCGGCAAATAATTCTCCCAATAATATCTTTGCAAGGAAATTTGTGTAAAAAATTATTGCAAATGCCCCGATAGCGGCAATAAGCAATATTATCCAGTTTGAAACAATTGCAAAATATATCCCGATGGTAACTGAAACAATTAATGTTGAAATTGCTGTTATCAATACACTTTTATAATTTGTATATCCGGCTGTGAGCATGCCGCTTCCCCCACTAAATGGAGTTCGTTCTGTATTAAAATCAATCTTGTTTTTGTAATCAAAATATTCATTAAATAAATTAACCGATGAATGAGCTGAAATCACTCCGATTAAAATTAGCAGTGCATGTGCAAAGTTAAATTCTTCAAATGGTTGGTATTTAGCTGCAAACATTAAACCGATAGCAACCAAAACAACTGCTAATAATAAAAAATTTGCCCGCATTTGACTGAGCCAGATCTTTGTTTTACTTAAATTTTCCATAGATAAATTGATTTATTGTTTTCAAAATTTTGCCAAAGATAGTTTTTTTTCAGAATAAATTTAATTCCATTTTGAATTTTGATTATTTTTTTTAAATTTGTTGATTGTATGTAGTAAATTATTAATAATTTTATCAGAGATTGAAAAATTCAGTAATAATAATTTTAAAATTTATCAGGGCAAATCTTGAGGCATTCATCTGGTTAACAGCCCTCATTTCGCTTGCATTAACTATGCCTGAGAATGATCATTACAGCTTTTGTGTGTTCCATAATCTTGGATTTAAATACTGTCCGGGATGCGGATTAGGTCATTCTATTTCGTATTTTTTTCATGGTGAGATTACAAAATCATTTAATGCTCATCCATTAGGTATTTTTGCAGTTGTTATTTTAACATATAGAATTATATTTTTATTCAAAAGATCAATAAAGAATTATAAATTAATCATTAAAACTTAAAATTATGGGAAGCATTTTACAACTTATGCCTGAACTAACCGGACATGAACTGGTTTTTGTTCAGGGTTTAACAAAAGATTATTCTGATAATCAGATTCAGAATTTTGCAAACATTTACCGTGCCCGTCGCCGTGATCCAATGATGATTTTGTTATGCACTCTTTTAGGATTTATAGTAGTGGCAGGAGTTCAGCGGTTTTTAGTAGGTCAGATAGGAATGGGGCTTCTGTATTTATTTACTGCAGGCTTATGCCTCATCGGAACTCTTGTTGACCTGATAAACTACCAGGATTTAGCTTTTCAATATAATCAAAAAATGGCAAATGAGGTTGCTATGATTGTAAATACGATGAAGTAATCCAAAATACAAGATAAAAGATAAAAGATAAAAGTAAAAAGTGAAGCGAAGCAAACCCGTATGGGATAAAAATTAATGAGACTGAAATTATTAAAGGCTAAGCCGCATAATAATTTTATAGTCGAATTAATCCCGATAGCAGGTACCCCGACCCTGCTGGATATCGGGAACAAAAAGTTGAATAAAATATATTAAGTCTGTATAAATCTATTTTTATCATGTTTTGTCATATATATTTGACATATAACCAAAAAAATTGTATATTGCTAAAAATTTAAAACAGTATTATTCATAAAATATTAAAGAAATGGAATGTCCAGTTTGTAAAACCACAGGAATTAATGAGGAGGCAAAAACTTGTCCAAATTGTAATGCCGACCTTGAATCTTTTCAACTTTTGAAAAAGGTTGAAAAAAGCTCAAAAAACCGAAAGAATACAATAATTCTTTTGATTATCATTGTTATATTAGCTATTGCAGCTTTATTATTGGTTTTGTTCTTACCATCGGGAGAAACAATTTCTAAAGATGAAAAAATCCAGATGGAGCAACAGATTCAAAATCTGAAAAAAAAGAATATACAGCTCACATCACAAATTACAGAGCTTAATAAACAAAAAGAAATATTAAAAAGTGAAAGCCTGCAATCTAAACAAAAATGTGAAGAGGTTACATATACTGTCAGATGGGGAGAAACATTATATTTAATTGCTAAAAGCTTTTATGGTGATGGAAATAAATATCCGAAGATTGCCAAAGACAATAACATCAAAGACCCTGACTTTATACTTGAAGGTCAAAAATTAAAGATTGTTTTTGATTAAACTCAAAATTTTTTATAAATTTTAATAATTTGAAATCATGGCAGAAAATATAAATAACTTCCAGCTATTAGAAGATAAGATTGTTTTATTTCAAACAGATATAAAACATTTAAAAACAGACGTAGAAAAATTAAATGCAGAAAATAAAGACCTCAAAACAAAAATTGGTGAAACAGAAGCTTCAAATAAAAAATTAACAGAAGAAAATTCAAAGCTGAAGTCTGAGTTGGATGCATTAAAAGCCGAGGAATAAAATTTGTTATTAAATTTGTTCTGGACTATAATTTACAGTTTTTTTCAAGGCAGCCCTGTAAAAGCTACTGTTTTTGCAGGGCCTTGTATATATTAAACATTCAGTGCACCAACCAATTCCCTAATTGAATCAATCTTGTGTTTGTTAAGGTATTCTTCAATTCCGTCAATAATTTTAACGGTAATTTGAGGGTCAATAAAATTGGCTGTGCCTACCTGAATTGCGGAAGCTCCTGCAATAATAAATTCAATTGCATCTGAAGTATTCATGATTCCGCCCAAACCGATAACAGGTATTTTAACCGAGTTGTAAACCTGCCAGACCATTCTTAATGCAATTGGTTTAACTGCCGGTCCGGACAAGCCACCGGTAATTGTTGATAAAACCGGCTTACGGGTTTCAGCATCAATTGCCATGCCCAGCAGGGTATTTATCAAAGAAATAGAATCGGCACCTGCCCCTTCAACTGATTTGGCTATTTCTGTAATATCTGTAACATTGGGTGAGAGTTTAACAATTAGAGTTTTATAATAAGCTTTACGAACTGCCTCAGTAACAGCTTTTGCCGATTGATAACTTGTCCCGAAAGCCATGCCTCCTTCTTTAACATTCGGACATGAAATATTTAATTCAATTGCAGGAATTTTATCCAGTTCATTAATTTTTTCAGCCACCTGAATATATTCTTCAATCGTGGAGCCGTTAATATTTACAATTATGTTTGTGTCGTAATTTTTGATTTCAGGGTATATGTTTTTAATAAAATAATCAACACCTTTATTTTGAAGTCCTACGGCATTTAACATTCCTGATGCTGTTTCAGCCATACGCGGATAGGGATTGCCTTCTCTTGGCTTTATTGTTATCCCTTTGACAATAATTCCTCCTAATTTACTGATATCAAAAAAATCTGTGTATTCTTCTCCATAACCGAAAGTGCCTGAAGCAGTCATTACCGGATTTTTTAACTCTAATTTTTGGATCTTTATTTTTAAATCTACCATTTTAAGTATTTTATATTAAAAACAGGACCTTCGGTGCAAACACATTTATTACCTTTACTCGTTTCAACTACACAGCATAAACAAGCTCCGAATCCGCAAGCCATAGTATTTTCCAAAGACACTTCACATTCAATATTATTCTTTTTTGCAAATTTGCCAATTGCTTTCATCATTAGTTCTGGACCACAAGTATAAATTTTTTTAAACGGAAATTTATCTGTTTGAAAAACGGAATGCTGTGTAACCAAGCCTTTTTCGCCAAGAGTGCCGTCTTCGGTAGTAATTAAAACCTTACAATACTTTTCAAATTCTTTGATTTGTAAAATATCATTTCTGCTACGTCCCCCGATTAAAATAACTGGGCTGATATTGTTGTTTTTTAAAGATTTAGATAAAAGCAAAAGGGGAGCAACACCCGTCCCTCCTCCGACTAATAAAACATTGTTTTGTTTTGGCAAATTAAAAGAGTTTCCGAGTGGATAAATTACATTAATGCTATTTTTTTTATTTAGTTTTTGCAACGAACGGGTTCCTTCGCCAATGATTTTTATAAAAAAACTGATTGTGTTTTTTTCATAGTCAACATTATGAATTGAAAATGGTCGTCTTAAAAATACTTGTGGGTGGTTATTGATTTTGAGTTGTGCAAACTGACCGGGAAATATTTCGGGAAGCTTTTCCGGTGCTTTTAATTCAAGAATAAAGGTTTCGTAATTTAACCGGTGATTTGCGTAAATATTAAAATCCTGAATTTTTTTCATCCGGTTTTGTTTCTTTTTCCGATTCAGTTTTTGTTTCTTCCTTTGATTTTGTTTCGGTTTTGGATTCATCTTTTTCTTCTTCCTTTTTTTCTTCTATTTCTGAATAATCAAGAATATCTTTCTCAACTAACAGATTATACCAATAGATAACTTTTTTTATATCCGAAACATAAACCCTGTCTTTATCATAATTTGGAATTATTTCCTCAAAATATGATTTAAGGGTTTTATTATCTGATTTATGATCAATAGCTTTTTCGCCATCTTGCTTGTCGTGGATTAATTTAAAGACTTCTTTTAATGACAAGTCTTCATCTTCAGTAAAAATACTGATTTCCTCTAAAGAACTTATTTTTTCATGAGCAAAGGCAGGAATTCTTTTTTCGTCAATTAATGATTCAACCACAACACCGTTTTTGGTTTTTGCAACCATTTTAAATAATCCGGGTTTTCCTGAAATTGCTAATATCTCGCTAAAGTCCATAATTTAAAATTTTGTCAAAGATATTAAATAAAATTATAATAGAAGTGGAAAAATTTGTCAAGTAATTAAAAAACTCCTGTATAGTTCTCTGGAGAAATTTGTTTTAGTTCGTTTTTAACATCATCAGAAACATCAAGGCTGTCAATAAATTCACTGATTGTTTCTTTTGTGATCTTTTGATTTATTCGTGTGAGTTCTTTCAGGGTTTCGTAAGGATCCGGATAATTTTCCCGTCTTAAAATTGTTTGAATGGCTTCTGATACGACAGCCCAGTTATTTTCAAGGTCATCATTAATTTTTTCGTTATTTAAGATAAGTTTATCCAAACCTTTTAAAATGGATTTCAGGGCAATAATTGTATGTGCAACCGGGACTCCGATATTTCGTGTAACTGTTGAATCGGTTAAATCTCTTTGAAGCCTTGATATGGGTAACTTTGATGAAAGATATTCGAACAAGGCATTCGCAACGCCAAGGTTTCCTTCTGAATTTTCAAAATCAATCGGATTAACTTTATGTGGCATTGCAGACGAGCCAACTTCTCCTTCTTTAATTTTTTGCTTAAAATAATCCATTGAGATGTAAGTCCAGATATCGCGGTTAAGATCAATCAGAATTGTGTTTATTCTTTTAAGATTGTCAAAAAAAGCTGCCATATTGTCGTAATGTTCAATTTGTGTTGTTGTTTTCTGACGTTTCAGTCCGAGATGGTTCTTAACAAAATTATCGGCAAATTCAATCCAGTTTATTTCGGGATAAGCTACATGATGAGCATTAAAATTTCCTGTTGCTCCACCGAATTTTGCTGAAAAAGATATATCTTCAAGCAAATCAAATTGATTTTTTAGACGTTCGGCAAAAACATAAATTTCTTTTCCTAAAATGGTGGGAGAAGCCGGTTGTCCGTGTGTCCGGGCAAGCATAGGTATTTTTTTCCACTCTTTTGATCTGTGAATAAGTTTATTTAACAATTCCGTATAAAGCGGTTTTAATACATCATGGTAAGCTAATTTCAGGGCATAAGGAACTGCAGTATTATTAATATCCTGAGAGGTTAAACCGAAATGAATAAACTCTTTGTATTGTTTTAATCCGAATTCTTCAAATTTATTCTTAAGATAATATTCAACTGCCTTTACATCATGATTTGTGGTTTTTTCTATATCTTTTACCAGCTGTGCCTCTTCAAATGTAAAATCCCTTGAGATTGCTCTAAGTTTTTCAAATAGATTGTTATCAAAATCTTTTAGCTGAGGTAAAGGTATTTTGCATAATGCAATAAAATATTCAATTTCAACAAATATTCTGTAATTGATAAAAGCGGCTTCAGAGAAATAATATGCCAGCGATTCGGTTGTTTTACGATAACGCCCGTCAACAGGCGAAATGGCGTTTAAGACTGAAAGTTTCATTTTATTTTAGTTGTTTAGTTAGCAAATTTATATATAAATACAATATAATAAAAAATTTGTCAGTATTTTTGCTTGGAATGACATTTGCAGGTGGGCATAATATCGTATTACTATCTAATTCATTAATTTTGGTTCTATGTTGTTTTACAATAGTAAAAAAATATTTAATAAAATATGAAAAATAATTTGGATTTTAACACAGTATCTTTCGGGAGGGAAATAGGGGAAATAAGGGAAATAAGGGACCTCATACCCCTATACCTTTATACCCTTATACCTTTATTCCCCCTATATTATATTAAAAATTTATCCTCAATACCGATACTATCGGGAGGGAATAGGAATTGATTAATAAACTGATTAGTAACAAAGGACAAAATTTCCATTATGCTACAAATTTTTACTTTTGTCCCATACAGGTTTGCTTCGCTTCACTTTTTACTTTCGACCAACGGGAGTCCGTATGGATGTCTTTTGTCTTTTTCAACCATAGTATTTAAATATAGAACCTTAAATTTCTAATTGTGAATCCTGAAAAACAAAAATTTTATCACAGTCTTGTATTTCCTTTTTTCTTTCTTTTATTGATTTGGTTGGTAAAAATTATTGAGGTTCTTTTTAATCTGGATTTTTCGTATTTTGGAATTTATCCACTTACAACAAAAGGATTAATTGGTATTATTGCCTCACCATTGATCCATAGTAGTTTTTCGCATTTGTTTGCTAATTCGATTCCATTATTTGTTTTAAGTGTTACTCTTTTTTATTTTTATAAACAAATTGCATACAAAGTATTTTTCCTGATTTATTTGATAACGGGAATCTGGGTTTGGTTTGGTGGCCGCGAAGCTTTTCATATCGGGGCAAGTGGCTTGGTTTATGGCCTGGCAGCCTTTCTTTTTGTCAGTGGTTTAATAAGAAAAAATCCGAGATTGCTGGCAATTACTTTAATTGTGACATTTTTGTATGGTAGCATGATCTGGGGCATATTCCCTGATTTTTTCCCTGAAAAGAATATTTCATGGGAATCACATTTAATGGGATTAGTAGCCGGTTTGATTTTGGCATTTTATTATAGAAAGACCGGACCGCAGCCAAAACGTTATGAATGGGAAGATGATGATGACGATGATGATGAGAATGCTTATTGGAAAATACGTTGAAACGTACTAATATTAAGAAGTTTGTATTCATTCCACCAAATTATCCTTAAAACTTTCGGGTTGGTGCTAAGTTTATAAGAATTCAAATAAAATAATTTACATTTTATGGTAAATTACAATGTTGCTTTATCTTTGTGTCCTTTAAAAAATTATATATCCATTTATGAACTATACTTTTATCGGTTTCATTTTATATCTTATCATTGTCCTGTTGGTGGGTTTTTTGACTTATCGCAAGAATAAGTCACACAATGATTTTTTTCTTGCCGGAAGAAAGCTGAATCCATGGGTAGTAGCTTTTTCCGAGCGGGCATCAGGAGAGTCGGTATGGATATTACTTGGGTTGCCTGGTGCAGCAATGGCATTCGGGCTGATGACGATGTGGGATGCTTTGGGATGTGTACTTGGAATTGTCTTTTACTGGTTTGTCATTGCTAAGGACCTTCGTAAAGAGTCAGAAAGAGTTAAAGCTATTACAATTCCGAATTTTTTTGCTCAACACTTAGGTAAGGGAGGAAAGTTAATACGTGTTGTTGCAACATTAATCATTATCTTCTTTTTCACTTTTTATCTTGGTGCTCAATTTAACGGTGCAGGTAAGATACTGAATGTAACATTTGACATACCCCAGTTCTGGGGTGTTGTTATCGGAACAGTAGTGGTAATATTTTACACCATGATGGGTGGCTTTTTTGCAGTTGCCTGGACCGACTTCATTCAGGGTATGATAATGATAGGCACGCTGATCATCCTGCCGGTAGTTGGTATTTTTGAAATATATGCACATGGAAATACATTGGGAGCAGGTATAGACTCTTCCGGAAATGAATTTATCAGTGTAGTGGGTGGTGCCACAGGTTGGGCAGCTGTATCCATTATCATCGGCGGTTTGAGTTGGGGATTCGGATACATGGGGCAGCCTCACCTTCTTGCCAGGTTCATGTCAATAAAAAGCAGTGATAAAATTAAGATCAGCAGGCGAATAGCTATAGCCTGGGCTATACCGGCTTTCACAGGTACTATACTGATAGGGCTGGTGGGGCTGGCAATATATGGACATGGGCATTTTGCCGATGTGGAGCATGTAATGCCTCAACTGGCAAAGACTCTATTGCCTGCATGGCTTGCCGGCATCTTTATCTCAGGAGCTATAGCAGCTATGATGTCAACAGCCGATAGCCAGTTGCTTGTTATCACTTCATCGGTTATTGAGGATTTTTATCACAAAACACTTGGAAAGGATGTTTCAGGAAAAGCACTGCTTTACCTCAGTCGTATAATTACAGTAGCCATAGGTTTATTCGGTTTTATAATTGCTGTTACTTCCGAAAAATTGATATTTTCAATGGTCTCTTATGCCTGGGCAGGTCTGGGGTCTTCGTTCGGACCGGCTTTGTTGCTTTTGCTCAAGTGGAAGCGTACCACCAGTCAGGGTGTGTTGGCAGGAATGATCACCGGTGCTGTATCAACTATTGTATGGTCAAAGATAACAGTGCTTGATGATATGATAAGTGTTCGCTTTGTCTCGTTTGCACTGGCTTTACTGGCAGTTGTTATTGTAAGCTTAATTACGGGTAAGACAAACCCGGTCAAGAATGCGAAATTTCAGTAAAAAAAGTTCCTTTTTTTAAATTTTAAATTAATAGGACTGGTGTATCGGTAGTTGCCTGACTGCAGAACCTTTCAAGCGTTTACTATCATATACTTTTCATTTTTTTAAAGTTCGGATAGAGAGAATATGTATAGTAACGCCAATAGCTATTAGAATTAAAATGACTTGAATTAGAAAAGTGTTAACTGCAAAAACAACTGAATACCCTATTGTTAACCATAAAAAAGAAATAGATAAAACCTTTACTTTTAATGGCACCCCCTTTCCTTCACGATAATTTTTAATGTAATTTCCCAGCCATTTGTTATTTATGAGCCAATTGTAAAACCTTTCTGAACTTTTAGCATAGCATGCAGCAGCAAGTAAAAGAAATGGAGTAGTAGGCAAAATAGGTAAGAATATTCCAAGAATTCCAAGCCCCACAAAGAAACTTCCTGCAATAATCATTACTCGCCTTATGAAATTGCTCGTTATTTTTCTTTTATCATTCTTTTTTGTATATTGATCTGTCATCCCACGTTACAAGGCGTTTTTATTAACTATTTCAATATTACAATTAGCTATTCAATCTTAGGAGACTTTATCCGTAATATTTTTTAAACACAATATCAGTCGCAGATATTCAGTCAGTTGTCTTTGCCTTCGGAAGTGTAAATATAAAATTGCTTCCTTTTCCCAATTCACTTTCTACCCAAATTCTACCATTGTTTTTTTCAATAAATTCTTTACATAAAATCAATCCCAATCCCGTACCTTTTTCATTGTCTGTACCAACTGTGGAAAATCCTATATCTATCCCGAAGAGTTTTTTAATGTCTTCCGGCTTTATTCCTATACCGGAATCAGCTATCGTAATTTCAATAAAATCATCAATATCACGGGCTGTAATTTTTACTTTTCCTTTTTGGTGAGTGAATTTAATGGCATTTGAAAGTAAATTTCTTAAAACAGTATTTATCGTATTATTATCTGTAAAAATATGTATTTGTTCCGGGATTTCATTTGAAATAATAATATTTTTTTTCTTGGCACTATTCGCCAATAAATCAACTGTACTGTTAACCAAATCTTTAAGATGAATATTTTCATGTATTAAATTAATACTGCCGGTTTGTGCCCTTGACCATTCGAGCAGGTTGTCCAAAAGATCAAAGGTTTCCCGACTGGTTTCATATATAGTTGCAGCAATTTCTTTTATTTGGGCTGCATCAAAATTTCCAGTTTCATAATATAACATCTCGGAGAAGCCAAGAATGGAACTGAAGGAACTCCGTAAGTCATGACTGAGAATTGAGAATAGTTTATCTTTTGTTGTATTTAATTTTTTAAGGTCTGCTTCCGATTTTGATATTTTTTCAATGGCGATATTTAGTTGTTGATTTTTAGCTTCAAGGAGCTTGTTAGTTTTCATTTTAAGAAGATACTGGCTATATAATATAATGATTAATAATACAATAAATGATAAAACAATTATTAATAAAATATTTTGATTTTTATTGTTTTTTAATTTTAAAGCATTAATCTCTTTTTCTTTTTTTAAAATTTCAATTTCCTTTTCTTTTTCTACAGTTTCAAATTTCACTTCTAATTCTGCAATATTTTTTCTAAGTTCTTTTGTAAAAATACTATCCTTAACTTTTGAATACATTTCATGATATTCGTAAGCTTTTTTGTAATTATCTTCTTTAAAATATAATTCGGAAAAAGAATTATAGCAATCTTTAATTAAGTGTTTTGAATCAATTTCTTCAGCTATTTTTAAAGCCTTTTCAAGATATACAGATGCTTTGTTATAATTATGAAATTCTATATAAATTATCCCGATATTTCTTGAAGTATTGGAAATACTCCATTTATATTTTTCTTCTTCATTTATTTTTAAAGCATCCAGGTAGTATTCTAATGCTTTATCATAATTTTTTAAATACCAATAAATCATACCGATATTATTTAAACAAACGGATAGTTGTTTAAAATCTGTTTCTTTAGTTAAATTTAATGCTTTCCGATAATATTCCAATGACTTATCATAGTTGGACAATTTCATATAAACAATCCCCAAATTGTTAGCGGTTTTTTTCATAAGCTCATCATCACTAATCTCCTCACTCAAGTCCCATGCTTTTTGCAAATATTCTAATGTTTTAGTATCGTTTTCTAAATTCAGATAAACAACTCCAAGATTATTATAAGATTGTGCAATTGCTTTTTGGTCGCCAATTTTTTCTCTCATTTTCAATGATTCAATAAAATAATTAATTGATTCATCGTAATTGGTTAAGAAATAATATATTCTCGCAACCTTGTCTAAAGAAGTAGCAACATCTTCTTTACTTCTAAATTTTTTTGTTAATTCAAACGCTTGTTTTGCATAATCTAATGATTTGTTATAAGATATTGTGTCATAAGCTTTACTCAATTCATTAAAGATTTCGATTTTTTCTGAGTCGGTAGAAGTTTCAAGAAGGCTGTTAAGGCTGTCAATTTTTGTATTAATATACATTGCCGGTACAGCATTTGAAAAAATAAATAATGATAATATTAATACAAGAAGTCTATTCATTTATAATTATTATTAGTTTTTTTTAATCAAATATGAGTGCAAAGTAATAAAGAAACAAAAACCTCTCCAAAGATAAAATGTTTTATTGAATAATAATATTTTACAAAATAAGTTTTATAATATAAATTAGCTAACCAGAAACTTTAGCAATCAACTGAAAAGTTTAATCATTAGCAGCAAATTGAAGAAAGTAATAGTTTCGGTAATTAATGATTTGTCAACCGACCAAAGAGTTGATAAAACTTGTATGACTCTGGTTAAGTTAGGATTTGATGTAAGGCTTGTAGGTCGTGTAAAACATGATAGCCAAAAACTTGAAAAAAGAGCATACAAAACCAAACGTATGCAACTCATCTTTGAGAAAGGACCTCTTTTTTATTCAGAATATAATATCCGGTTGTTTTTATATCTTATATTTCATAAAGCAAATCTTCTGGTGTCAAATGACCTTGACACATTATTACCAAATTATTTAATTCATAAAATAAAAAGAATTCCAATTGTTTATGACAGCCATGAATATTTTACTGAAACCCCAGAACTGATAAACAGAAAAACCGTTCAAAAAATCTGGAAGACCATTGAAAAAAATATTTTCCCGAAACTTAAGCATGTTTTTACTGTTAATGATTCAATTGCTCAATTATACAAAAATGAATATGGAGTTGATGTAAAGGTTGTAAGAAACATATCTCCAAAAAATAAATTTAAAATAACAAAAACTAAGGAAGACCTGAATCTTCCAAAAAATAAAAAAATCATTTTACTTCAGGGAGCAGGAATTAATATTCAACGGGGCACCGAAGAACTTGTAGAAGCAATGCAGTATGTAAATGATGCGGTATTGCTTATAATTGGAGGAGGTGATGTAATTGACATCCTGAAAAAAACTTCTAAGGAATTAAATCTTGACAACAAGATAATATTTATCCCCAAACAGCCTTTTGATAAATTATACAATTACACTGTGTTTGCCGATTTAGGACTTACAATTGATAAGGATACAAACATCAATTACAGGTATAGCTTACCCAACAAACTTTTTGATTATATAAATGCCGGAGTTCCTGTACTTGCATCACAACTAATTGAAATAAAAAAGATTATTGATAAATATGATATTGGTGAAACTATAGATAACCATGACCCCAAACATATTGCAGAAAAAATCAATAACATACTAAATAATCCGAAAAAATTGTATAGATGGAAAGAAAATCTTAAGTTTGCAGCAACGAAATTATTCTGGGAAAACGAAGAAAAAATTTTAATGGAAGTTTATAAATCTTATGCCTGAAAAACATATACATATTGTTTCGTTTGATATTCCTTATCCACCAAATTACGGAGGTGTTATAGATGTTTTCTACAAGATAAAAGCCCTTCATCAAAATGGTATAAAAATTCATTTGCATTGCATTGAATATCCGGGCAGAGACCGTACAAAAGAACTCAACAAATATTGCGAAAGTGTTAATTATTACAGAAGAAAAACCGGTCTTTCATCAGCATTCAGCTTAAAACCATACATCGTTTCAAGCCGCAAATCGGATGAATTAATTACCAACTTACTTAAAAACGATTATCCGATTATTTTTGAAGGCATGCACAGTTGTTTTTATATTGATGATGCCCGTTTAAAAAACAGAATAAAAATATACCGCGAAAGTAATATTGAACACAGGTATTATTATAATTTATTTAAGGTTGACAAAAATCTTTACAATAAATTTTATTTTATTATTGAAAGTATAAAATTAAGATTGTATCAAAATGTGTTAAAACATGCTGATTTGATGCTTGTTGTTTCACAAAAAGACACTGAATACTTACAGCAACACTTTAAAAACAACAAAGTAGTTTACCTGCCAAGTTTCCACAGAAACGAAAATCCTGATATTAAACCAGGTACTGGTAAATATGCATTATATCATGGAAATATTGAAGTTGCTGAAAATGCCCATGCAGCTTCATTCCTTATCAATGAGGTTTTTAATGACCTTGATTTTCCATTGGTAGTTGCCGGTATGAACCCTCCAGAACAAATAAAAAAGCTAATTGATTCAAAACCGAATGTTAAACTTATATCAAATCCTGATGATGAAAAAATGTTTGAACTGATCAGGGATGCTCATGTAAATGTTTTAGTTACATTTCAGGCAACGGGATTAAAGCTAAAACTACTGAACACTCTTTATAACGGACGTTTTTGTTTGGTAAACGAAAAAATGCTTAACGGTACATTACTGAATGATTTGTGTGTAATCGCCAATAATTCCTTTCAATTAAAAAATAAGTTAAAAACCATTTTTAAAGATGATTTTGATGAAGATCAGATAGAACTTCGCAAGCAAAAACTAAACGGACTTTATTCCAACAAAATAAGTGCTGAACGATTAATTAGTTATATTTCCTGAATTTATAATTTTCCCGTTTTCACATTTTACAATTCTTGAAGGAAATTTATGGATTAAGTTATAGTTATGAGTTGCCATAAAAACAGCCCTCCCTGCCTGACTTATTTCCAATAATAAGTGCATTAGACTATTTGATGCTTCAGGGTCTAAATTTCCTGTTGGCTCATCAGCCAGTATTATTTCCGGATTATTAATAAGTGCCCTTGCAATTGCAACACGCTGCTGCTCACCACCGGATAACTGATGAGGCATTTTAAATCCCTTTGTTCCTAACCCTACTTTTGTTAATGTATCTTGTATTTGGCTCTTCATTTTTTTCTTATCTTTCCATCCGGTTGCTTTCATCACGAACAATAAATTATCACTTACCGTCCTGTCGCTCAATAATTGAAAATCCTGAAAAACAATCCCTAATTTCCTTCTCAGAAAAGGAATATCTTTTGTCTTAATTTTATTTAAATCAAATCCGGTAACATGAGCTTGTCCGTGAATTAAAGGTAAATCGGCATAAATGGTTTTTAACAGGCTGCTTTTCCCACTTCCTGTTTTACCGATTAAAAAAACAAATTCTCCTTTGTCTATCTTAAAAGAAACATCAGATAATACTAAGGCATTTTTTTGAAAAATCGAAACGTTTTCAAGTTCAATGATGGTATCTGTTGACATAGTATAATATTTTGTATCTATTCAGTTATCACTAAGTACTCTATCAAAAGCTTATTTCCGAAAGATGTATTTAGTGCTTGAAAAATCAGGCGTTTTCTTGCAGGCACTATTTACACAGACAAATTTAATATAATTTTTGAAATTGCATTGGATTATTATTAAACCAATCCTGTAAAACCCATAAATGCAAGAGCTAAAATGCCGGCAGTAACCAAAGCAATCGGAACTCCACGCATTCCTTTTGGTACATCCATCAGGTCAAGATGTTCGCGTATGCCGGCAAAAAGCAGCATTGCAAGTCCGAATCCCAAAGCACTTGCAACTGCGAAAACCACACCTTTCAGTAAATCAAAATCAGGCTTTGCAACAGTAAGAAGTGCAACTCCCATTATAGCACAGTTTGTAGTTATAAGAGGGAGATAAATTCCCAATGCCTGATATAATGGAGGGCTGACTTTCTTAAGTATAATTTCAACCATCTGAACCAATGATGCAATAATCAAAATAAAACTAATAGTTTGCAAAAAGGTAATACCAAAAGGCAGTAATACATATTGATAAACCAACCATGTTACAATCGTAGCAATGGTCATAACAAATAATACTGCCCCGCTCATCCCAACAGAGGTTGAAACTTTTCCCGACACACCCAGAAAAGGACAAATTCCTAAATATTGTGCTAATACAATGTTAGAAACAAAAATTGCCGATATTATAATTATTAAATATTCCATAACTTTATATTTAACTCTTGATAAAAAATATTTTTTTAAATTGTTTTTTTAAATCTGTTAAGTAACGCAATTAAATATCCTAAAACGATAAATGCACCAGGCGATAAAATAAATACTAAAATGGCATCGCCTTCAATAAATTTATATCCGAATATTGAGCCATTACCAAGAGCTTCCCTCACAGCACCTAATAAAGTTAAAGCAAAAGCGAAGCCCAATCCCATACCTAATCCATCGATAAGTGAAGAAATAAAACTTTGCTTTGAAGCAAAGCCCTCTGCCCTGCCCAAAACAATACAGTTTACAACAATAAGCGGGATAAATATCCCAAGTGCTTCAAAAAGTGCAGGAGCAAATCCTTCCATAATAAGCTCTACAATAGTTACAAAAGAAGCAATAATTACAATAAAAGATGGAATCCTAACTTTATCGGGAATTAAATTTTTGATTAATGATATAACCATATTTGAACAAACCAGTACAAACATTGTTGCCAGTCCCATCCCCAATCCGTTAATTGCTGATGAAGTTACCGCCAATGTAGGACATAATCCTAAAAGCAATACAAAAACAGGATTATCCTTTATAAATCCTTTGCTGAAATTTTTCCATTGATTCATTTCTTATTGTTTTAAGTGTCAAGATATATTGTATTAGATATTGCATCTATTCATTCATCTCTCTCTAACAAATCTGGAATAATGTAATGATGGAAAAATGGAATAATATTTTCTATACAAGTATATATTCCATTACTCCATTACTCCATTACTCCACTACTCCATTACTCCATTACTCCACTACTCCACTATTCCACTACTCCATTACTCCTTATAACCAATTATTTTTCTTTTTGTTCTTCTGTAATGACATCCTGAGTTTGTTGTTCTGTGTTTTGAACTTTTTGCTTATTTTCTTTTTCATAAGCATCGTAAGCTCTTTGTATTGCACCACAAAAAGCTCTTGAACTAATTGTCGCAGCCGTGATTGCATCTACATCACCACCATCTTTTTTAACTTTTAGAATAAAATTCTTTGGGTTTTTCCCTGCAAACTGGTTTTTAAACTTCGGGCTTGTCATTTTGGTACCTAATCCCGGTGTTTCTTTCTGCTGAATAACAGCAGTATTGTTAATGTTACCATCCGGCGTAAAACCAACCATGATTTTTATCTGTGTCGGGTCATATCCTTTATTTGAATATGATTCAACAGCAGTACCAACCAATTTATTATTTTTATAACCACAGTTAAAGATAAGTGAGTCGGTTCCGTTTGCCGGTTTTACTGTAAATATTTCTAAACTGTCAAAGCCGGGTATAACTTCCTTAATTGCTTTTTCTGCTTTTGCTAATTTTGCCAGCCGGATAGGTTCTTTTGTAAGATTATAAACACCTCCCAAAGCCAGCGAAGCAACGCCTGTAATAACAAATAATGTAATTACCATATTTAAAAATGATGATTCTTTCTTTGCCATGATATTAATTTTAGATTTTAGATTTTTAATGTTTCTCCAAATCTTTTAGGTTTAAAACCTTTGTTAATTAATGGTGCAAATGCATTCATTATCAAAATTGCAAAAGACACTCCTTCAGGGTATGCTCCCCAAACACGAATAATTACTGTTATTACTCCACATCCCAATCCAAATATTAATTGCCCTTTTGACGACATTGGTGTTGATACCATATCTGTTGCCATAAAAAATACTCCAAGTATCAAACCACCTGTAACCAGATGAAAAAGCGGATTTATATAAATATTCGGATCAATAATCCAAAGAATTCCTGTAAAAACAATTACAGAACCCAGATATGCAACAGGTATTTGCCATGTAATGATTTTTCTGCATAACATATATATAGCACCAATAATCAATGCAACTGCCGAGATTTCACCAAGGGAGCCACCCATATTACCTAATAGTTCCTGAGCATAATCCGGAATCTGATACAACACTTCCTTTCCGTCAACAATCATTTTAGTGCCATGTTCAAGAATATCCTGAACGGTTCTGCCTCCTTTCAATTCTTCTTTTAAATTTCCAAGAGGTGTAGGTCCTGTAATTGCATCAAGCACTTTTCTTGCAAATAAAGGATTCGGTTTGGGCCAGCTTGTCATCTGAACAGGGAAAGAAATCAAAAGGAAAACACGTCCTACCAATGCAGGGTTAAAAGGATTTTTTCCCAAACCTCCAAACGACATCTTGGCAATGCCAATTGAAACAAATGCTCCGATAATAATAATCCATACCGGTAAATTGCCCGGAACATTGAATGCCAGTAAAATACCTGTAACCAATGCAGAGCCATCATTAATAGTTAAGGGACCTTTTATTAAAAATTTTTGAATAGCCCATTCAAAAAACATACAGGCAATAACTGAAATCAGTAATACTTTAACTGCATCCAAGCCAAAAAAGTAAACTGATATAAGTATTGCTGGGATCATGGCAAAAACAACGCCATACATAATTTTTTTAATTGAATTATCTCCATGTATGTGAGGAGAACCCGAAACCGTAAGTAAGTTCATATATGCTATTTTTTTCCTCTGTTTCTAATTATTTCACCAACTTTAAATTTTCCTAATCTGATATAATCCAGCAATGGTCTGCCGGAAGGGCATGTATATTGACAGGAACCACATTCCATACAATCCAGAATGTTTTCCTTCTCAGCATTTTCAAACATTTCTTTCTCAGAATATTGTGCTAAAAGAACAGGCTCTAAACCCATGGGACAAACTGAAATACAATTGGCACAACGAATGCAATTTTTTACAGCCATCCTTTCTGTTTCCGAATCTTCAATTAATAATACTCCTGATGAACCTTTTACAATAGGAACATCAATCATATTCAATGCCTTTCCCATCATAGGGCCACCACTAATAATTTTTCCCGTATCATCAGGAAGTCCGCCGGCTTTTTCAACTAATTCTGATGAAGGTGTGCCTATTCTTACCAAAAAGTTTGATGGGTTTTTTATGGATTTTCCGGTAACTGTAACAACTCTTTCAAACAAAGGTTTATTTTTTTGTACTGCTTCGTAAACAGCGAAAGCCGTTCCAACATTATTAACAACACATCCAACTTCAACAGGGAGCTTTCCGGAAGGAACTTCACGGTTTGTCAATGCTTTGATAAGTTGCTTTTCACCTCCCTGCGGGTATTTTACTTTTAAAGAAAATACTTCTATCCCTTCAAAATCTTTTGCCAAATTTGTGAGATGTTTAATAGCATCCGGCTTATTATTTTCAATACCGATAAATGCTTTGTTAACACCAAGACCTTTCATTAAAATTGTTGCCCCGATTAAAATTTCTTCACCTTTTTCCAACATTAAACGATAATCGGAAGTAAGATACGGTTCACATTCTACTCCGTTAATTATTAGCAGATTGGCTTTTTTACCTTTAGGAACCATTAATTTAACATGCGATGGAAAAGCAGCCCCACCTAATCCAACAATTCCCATTTCATGGATTTTCTTGATAATTTCTTCCTTTGATAAAGTAATTTCTCTTTTTACTTTATCTGATTTATCAATGTTTTCGTCCCATTCATCACCCTCAACATTAATAAAAATTGTCTGTTTTGGATAATCACTTTGATCGGTTATATTATCAATTTTTAAAACTTTTCCTGAAACGGATGAATGTATATTTGACGAAATAAATGCCTCACCTTTGGCAATCAACTGCCCAACTTTAACCTGGTCACCTTTGTTTACTACCGGCTTTGAAGGGGCTCCTAAACTTTGGGAAACAGGAATAAAAACCTGCTTCGGAATAGGAAGAACCTGAATAGGGCTGTTATTTGATAATTTATTTTCTGCAGGGTGAACCCCACCTAATTTAAATGTTTTCAATATTATTATCCTCCTGTATTTAAATCTTTTTCCGGTTTATTATCAACAACTTTAGCTTCAGTTGATACTGTTTCGGTTTTTTGCTTTTCAATAACTTTTTCCGGTTTTGGTTTTCTCGGTGGAAAATTCAGCTCATGGATAGCTCCTGTCGGACATTCTTCAACACATTTTCTACAAAGCTTACATTTTTCAAAATCAATGTATGCAAGGTTGTTCTTCATGGTTATAGCATCAAACTTGCATACATTATAACATTTACTACAACCGATACATGCCACCTTGCAATTTTTTCTTGCTACTCCACCTTTTTCTTCATTGATACATGATACAAAAATCCGCCTGCTTTTTTTACCAACATTCCTGAGTTCAATAATATTTCGCGGGCAAGCTTCAACACAAGCACCGCAAGCAACGCATTTTTCCTCAATTATCACAGGCAAACCGGTTTCTTTGTCCATATACATTGCATCAAACTTACAGGCAACAACACAATCTCCCAATCCCAGGCAACCATAAGGGCAGCCATTTTCGCCCGCATATAAATTATTTGCAAATACACATGTTGCAGGTCCGTCGTAATTAACTTTTTTCGGGGCATTTGCTTTTGACCCTGAACAGCGTAACACTGCAACCATCGGTTCTTTTTCCTCAGCTTCCAAACCAAGTATTTCTGCAACTTTGCTCATAACCTCATTGCCTCCGACAGGGCAATTTAATCCTTCAATATTTTTATCCTTATTACTTTTATTAACCAATGCCTCTGCAAAATTTCTGCAACCCGGAAAACCACATCCACCGCAATTAGCCGACGGCAAAACTTCCTCAACAATATCAATCTTCGGGTCTTCAATAACTTTGAACTTTTTGGCAATAAAAAACAAAATAACCGCAGCAGCTAAACCTATAGCACTTAAAGAAATTACTGCATAAATTACTATATCATTCACCTTATTATTACTTGTTTAAATTTTAAATTTATCTTTATTATACTAATGCTGAATAGAAATGTAAAAAACCTTAAAGGTCTATTCAGCACGCATAACTACTTCTAAACAGCTTTACTTCGCAAACCTGTTAAGAATTAGTATAATTGGTATTTATTAGCACTTATTCAATCTCAAATCTCAAATCTATAATCTTAAATCTTAATGGTGGCAAAATTATAAACAAATATTAAACTCTTAAATATTTTAATTTAATTTTTTTATAGTTTAAATTTATTGGTTTACAATAGATTACAAACATGCTAATAATAAATAAAAAATAAAATCATTGGAAAGCATTGATATTATTGACTTTTACCTTTTGTTTAGAATTCTTCTAAATTTACAAAAAATCAATAGTATTCAGTTATGTAAAAAGAAGAGAGAGCAGGGATTATTATTTAATAAGTAAACCCTCAATTGATGGTATAAGTTTCGTAATTAATGATGATGAAATTGTGATGGGGATATATGATGATCTTCCTGAAAATATTCGTTTCTTAAGTGACGTATTTCCAAATCCTGCAAATAACTATGCCAACATTGAAATAACTGTTACAGAAGAAGAAATTGTGAAAGTTACGTCATATTCTATTACAGGGAAAGTAATTGACTCATATGTTCAAAAACTGGAAAAAGGTTTGAACAGGATAAATATCAGTACGAAAGAACTTTCAAAAGGCATTTACTTTGTCAATATTGAATTTGAGAATAGCTTCTTAATCACTAAAAAGTTTATCTCTATTAACTAATTGTATATAATTTGGTAAAAAATAAATTGATATCATACAACCATTCTCAATTAAATAGACCCTTGAAGAGAGAGGGTGTAATTAGGTTTTTATAAAGAAATTACATACATTTGTTTCAAACAATGGCATTTGAAAAAATAGTTTTTCGTGGTGCCCTTAAACTAATTCTATTATGGATACACATCATTTACTCTTGAAAATGTATTTTAGAAAGATTTTATTCTTTACTTCTTTACTGATGTTGGTTTACTTATTCTGCGATAAAACTTATTCGCAATCATTGTCCTCTTCCAAAGCCCTGTTTTTTTCCACTTTCCTTGGTGGAGGATCGGGAGAATTATTCGTTACAGATATTGACCAACTTGGATTTGTCATGCATCCAAACGGGGATATCTACATCTGTGGCGCGACAGAATCTAACGACTTCCCTGTCACACCAGGGACATATCAACCTAATTATGCAGGCGGACCATCCGAGTCATTCGTTGCCAGGCTTGATCCTACTTTGTCATATCTGATTGCTTCTACTTATATCGGAGGATCAAACGAGGACTGTGCTTCATCAATCGTAATTGACGAAAACGGGAATATTTGTATTACCGGTTTTACCACCTCTACTGATTTTCCAACCACAGAGGGAACTTACGACCAGACCTATAATGATAACGAATACGGACAAGGGGATATCTTCATTTCAATCTTTAGTCCGGACCTGGATGAACTGCTGGCTTCAACATTTCTTGGAGGTTCATTATCTGAACGCTTCCACCATGTCAGAATGGCCATTGATACCAATGGAAATATCATTGTTACAGGAGGAACACTATCAGGAGATTTTCCTGTAACGCCAAATGCTTACAGTACAACAGGGGGCATGGATAATGCCAACGACGTATTCATTTCAAAACTATCGGAAGATTTGTCGGAACTACTTTCATCAACCTATTTTGGCGGATCTGCCTGGGAACAGGTAATTGATATGATCATTGACCGTGATAATAATATATGCATATGCGGTAATACCGGGTCACCTGACTTTCATGCTACACCTAATGCATATGACCCTACATTCAACGGACATAGTGATGCTTACATCTCTATATTTGGCAATGATCTGGATACTTTATTGGCATCCACTTTTATTGGAGGTAATCACCATGACAATGCCTTTTCAATGGACTTCGATAGTACAGGAAATATTTATGTATGCGGTTTTACAGATTCCAATAACTTTCCATATACATCAGGAGCATTTGATACAAGTTTCAATTTTGGTATTTATGACGGGTATGCCGGACTTTTAGACTCTAAACTTGAGAATCTAATTGCTTGTACCTTCCTCGGAAGCAGCGACTGGGATGAATGCCGGGATATACTGTATGATGCATCCAGTGGTGATGTATTTATTACCGGGATGGCAGGCGGAGAGGATTTCCCTATGACAGCGCATTCATATGATACCAGCTTTAATGGAGAAACAGATGTATATATTTCAAGAATGAGCGATGACCTTAGCAAATTAAACGCTTCAACTTTTCTTGGTGGTTATTTTTATGATTTCGGGCTTGAACTCATATTTTCGGAAGATGATAATATTATTGTTGCAGGAAATGCCTCTTCTAATGATTTTCCAACTACCCCGGGAGCATATGATGAATCCTTTAATGGCAATTATGATGCCTTTATTGCAATAATGGACAAAGACCTCTCTGCTCAGTACGTCGGGATTTACCCTTCAATGGATAGACATGATGAAAACGGACTCGTACTTTTTCAGAACTTCCCCAATCCATTCAGCCATTCAACATACATTTCTTTTCAATTGCCTGAATCGTCCCATGTGATTATCGACATCTATGGAATGTTTGGAAAGAAAATTATATCACTGGCAGATAACACTTTTAAAGCAGGCCGGCATGTGATTTCATGGGATGGAAAGGACTATTCCGGTAAAGAAGTTGGTAAAGGGATATTCGTAGTAAACCTCACTGCCGGAAAGGAAGTTCGTTCTAAAAGAATGATTATTTATTAAATAGTTAAATAGATAAATTGTTAAAAAGCCCGAACTGCACGCACCCTGTAGGTGTCGTTCTTATAGATGTAATCCTGAATGCCATTGCCGAAGTACTGTCTCCATGCATAGTTGCTATAGTACTCTGTAGAACTCCAATAGACGGCACTAGCAAAAGCACTTCCACTATTTGCCACTGCTGTTGCATCAATGGTTGCTTTGTTAAGGTACATCAGGTTTAATTCTTCTTTTGATGGTAAATACCAATCGCCATAGGTTTTTCCGCCTTCGGTAATTTGCAACTCGTTACAGATACGCGCTGCATAAGTTGAAAAATCATCTCCAATTGCCACATGAGCCGCAATAATAATTGCGGTGTTCATTTCGCCAGAAAAAGGGCCATCTCCTTTAGCTTGCGTATGTCCATAAGTTCCGGCATCCCATCTTACCCCAGTGCTTTGGTCTGTTTTTGCACAAACTAAACTGTGTTGTCCTGTTTCGTCAACCCAGAATATAATGCCGCCGTGGGCAAAGTCGCCTACGGAGTATGTGGTACTGCCACTTGCTGTCCAAGCCGAGCCATTGTAATAATAAAAACCGGCCGTTCCGTCGGTTTGATAAATCATTAGTCCTGTGGCGGGGCTGCTTATTGCATCGCGCTGGGCTTCGGTCATACGCGGGGTTAATAGCCCCTTGTCGGTGCTTTTTACATCAAGCATGGCCGAAGCATCTGCATCGGTGCCATCGGTGTTAATACTTACCTGTGCTGTTAAGCTGTAGCCTGCAATCATTGCGATTGCTACGAATAATAATTTGAATTTTTTCATTTTACTTAAATTAATTTATTTGTAAATAACTATCTATTATTATATATAACTACTTTTTAGTAGTTTGAAAATCTAATTGTTATAAAATCGCAAAAATTGATTTTCAAACAGAAGTTATGAACACTTTTTTCACGTGTTTCCAAGTTGGGCTAATGTTGGGTAACTTCTAAATATATACTACACTATGCCGCTATATTTCGCCTTTGTCTATTGCAGTGTTTTTTGTTAATACACTGATTAATAATATGTTTTCTTTAACGAAACAAATACTCATAGTTTTATTTACCAAAATTACGAAAAATATTCTAATTATTCAAATTATCTAATGGAAAGCATTGATATTATTGACTTTTACATTTTGTTTAGAATTCTTCTAAATTTATAAAAAATCAATTATTTATGCAGGGTTTTTAATAAAAAAATGTTACATTATTTGGTTATTAGAAATATTGTATTACTTTTGTAACAAAATTTACCTATCTTAAGAAAATGGAATCAAAACAAATTATCGGTAAAAATATCCGTTATTTTAGAGATAAATTAGGCCTTTCACAAAATGAACTAGCTTATTATTTAAATATAAAACGGGAGCTTATTAGCTATTATGAAAATGGAAAAAGGTATATTCCTGTAACAGCCCTAAATAAGCTTGCTAATCTTTTTGGAGTTGAGTTAGATGAATTGCTTGAAGAAGATAAAAAAATCCAAAATGTAAATTTGGCTTTTGCTTTTCGTAGTGATTATTTGAAACCTTCAGACCTGGAAAATATTGCTTCATTTAAAAGAGTAGTATTAAATTATTTGAAAATGCAAAAACTGAACAAGTAGATGGAGTTCTCAATTAAGAAAAAAGCATTTGAATTTAGAAATGAGTGTGGTTTTAGCAACAATGACCCAATTCGTTTAAAAAGCCTATTAATTAAGCTTAATATTATTACAGTATTCAAAGAACTTACTGATGATTTTTCGGGAATGTCTGTCAAGGCAGGTAGTAAAAAGTTTATACTGATAAATGCTAATCATTCTTTAGGCAGGCAACATTTTACAATATGCCATGAACTTTACCATATATTTTTTGATGATAATTTCAAACCTCATCATTGTTGCACCGGATTATTTAACAAGAGAGATACGAATGAATATTTTGCAGATGTTTTTGCTTCCTATATGTTAATGCCCGAAGACGGAATTATTAATCTCATTCCCGATATTGAAATAAAAAAAGATAAGATAAGCATACAAACCATATTAAAGATTGAAAATTATTTTTCCTGTTCCAGAAAGGCTCTTTTATTCCGATTAAAGGAATTAAATTTAATTTCACCCAAAATATTTGACGAATACTGCTTAAATATTAAATCTACTGCAAAAGCTTATGGCTACGATACAACTCTATATGAACCGGGTAATAATAACCTTGTAATTGGCGACTATGGCACACTGGCTAAACAACTCTACGACAATGAGAAAATTTCCGAGGGTCATTATATTTCATTAATGCATGATATCGGTATTGATATCTTAAATAGTATGAATAACGGTGATAAAGATTGATAAAAAGAAGAAAATCCTACTCGATGCTGATGTAATTATTCATTTTAGTAAAGGTGAACAACTTGGAATCTTAAACAAGATATTCCAAAATAAACTTTACATCCTGCAACATGTTTTAAAAGAAATATTTACTCTAAGTCTTCGTACCGAAATTGAAAATCTAATCCGATTTAAGATAATCCACGAACTTGAATTTCCAAGCAACTTTGAAGTTTTAAAGGAATATGCAAAACTTAAAAGGACATTTGGTTCTGGTGAAAGTGCTTGCATGGCCTATTGTAGATATTTCAAAGATATATTGGCTAGCAGTAATCTATCAGACATTAAACTATATTGTGAAGAAAACAATATTAAATATCTTACTACTATGGATTTTATTACTGAAGCTTTTTTAAAAGGAATTCTTAATGAGGCTGAATGCGATTATTTTATTTATAATGTAAAATCTAAAGGAAGCAAATTGCCTAACAACACAATTAAAAAATATCTGGAAGAAAAAGGAATTAAACTATAATATCTTATTTCATCTCAGTTATAAATAGAATCCATTCTATGCATTTTTTATTTCTGTTTATGTTTAATTTGATAGAACAAGCCTCTTTCCTGACGCACAGATTTAATCTTATGATCTGCTTCCAATACATCAAGATATTTATTAACCTCGTTAATATGTAATCCTAAAATTTTCGCCAGATCATTGAGTGTACATGGTCTTCTGAATATTGTTTCCAAAATTGCAGTTTCAATATCTTCACGATATGATTTAATATCTTTTCGCTCAGGAGCTGCTGCAATGATTTCAACATTATTAAGGTTCCAGAAGTCTGCTATCTGTTGCAATTCTATTTTGGTTGCTGCCCTGATATCAGGTATAACTCCGGGTCTGTCAAGGGTATTTAATTGTATGCTGTCGGGTCGGATTTTTTCAAAAACTTCCTTAAGCAGTTTTAATTCTGTTTTGCTGTCATTATAGCCGGGAATAATTAAAACCTCGAGCCATATTTTACCTTTATATTCATTCCTGAAATCCTGAAGTCCCTGTATATACTCTTGAATATTGAGTTTAAAAAAAGGTCTGTTTATTTTCCGAAAAATTAAATCTGTGGCAGCATCCAATGAAGGTAGCACAAGGTCAGCATTAAGTAATTCCGTTCTTACTTTTTTTTGATAAAACAAAGTCCCGTTTGTTAAAACTGCAACCGGAACATCAGGTTTTTTTTGTTTAATAAATTGTAAAACTTCGCCAATACGTGAGTTAAGAGTAGG
>JAUWSB010000084.1 GCA_030610255.1 Bacteroidota bacterium | reverse complement strand
TTGTCAAACCTGAACTTCCGATTATAATGGGATTTTTAAGTTTTAATCCCAAGTAAGTTGTTGTTAAATCCATGATATCTTTTTAGTTTAATTGCTGGTTTCTTGTTTGTCATCCATGCGGACTTCCTTTGGTCGTTCGATAGTCATTCGATGGTAATTCGATGGTTTACCCTGTGAAATCCGATTTATCGGTATATTTCACAGGGTCATTCAGTTGTCATTCGATAGTATTTCCATCGTATTTCCATTGTATTTCTATCGTATTTCAATCGTATTTCTATTGTATTTCCATCAACCATCTAACCATTCAACCATCAAACCATTTCAAATCAATAATTATCTTCTTTTATTTCAAAGTAGGCTTGTGGATGAAGACAAGCAGGGCATTTTTCAGGAGCTTTTTTTGCTTCATGAATGAATCCGCAGTTTCGGCATTTCCAGATTACTATTCCATCTTTTTCAAATACCTTTCCTTCTTCCAGATTTTTTAACAATTTGTTATATCGTTCTTCATGTGCTTTTTCGACTTTCGCAATCTGTCTGAAAGCATTTGCAATATCCTTGAAACCTTCTTGTTCTGCAACATTTGCGAATTCGGGGTATAATTCTGTCCATTCTTCGTTTTCGCCGGCTGCTGCAGCTTTAAGATTTTCCATTGTCGTACCAATTATTCCGGCAGGATAATAGGCTGTGATTTCCAAATTGCCACCTTCCAAAAATCTGAAGAATCGTTTAGCATGTTCTTTTTCATTTAAGGCTGTTTCTGTGAAAATACCGGATATTTGTTCCAAACCGTCTTTTTTTGCCTGTTTAGCAAAATAATCATATCTCATTCTTGCCTGAGATTCACCTGCAAATGATTTCAGCAGGTTTTGTTCTGTTTTTGTTCCTTTTAAAGATTTCATTTTTTTATGTTTAATTATTATTCAATTGTCATTCAATGGTTTACCCTGTGAAATTCGATTTATCGGTATATTTCACAGAGTCATTCAGTTGTCATTCTATATTCATTCAGTTGTCATTCGATAGTCATTCAATTGTATTTCCATTGTATTTCTATCGTATTTCCATTGTATTTCCATCAACCATCTAACCATTTATTTTCCTAAATCCTGTATCGGTACAAACACCCTCTGCTTCAACTCCCTGTCTAACATGAACAAACCTGCACCTTTTCCTTCAATAAGTTTCAATTGGTCAAGGATATCCGAAACGCTTGCTTCTTCTTCAACCTGCTCATTAACGAACCATTGCAACATATTGGAAGTAGCATGGTCTTTTTCTTCAATGGCAATATCAACAAGGTTGTTGATAAGATAAGTTACGTGTTGTTCATGCTTAAGCGTGGTTTCAAAAACATCAATCACATTTTTCCATTCCGAATCAACAGCAGCAATTGGCTGCAGGACAATTCTTCCACCACGTTCATTAACATAATCAAACAATTTTAAAGCATGAGAATTTTCTTCCTGGTATTGTATTTTCATCCAGTTTGCAAAGCCTGCTAAATTTTTGCTTTCAAAAAAAGCAGACATTGACAAATACAAATAAGCTGACCAGAATTCTGCATTGATCTGCTTATTTAATTCATTTTCTAATCGTTGGTTTAACATTTTATTTAAATTTTAATTATTAATTATTTTAGTTACTGGTTTCCCATGCGGGCTAACTTCGTGTCGCTAACTTCGTGTCGCTGGTTTGTCATTCAATGGTTTACCCTGTGAAATCCGATTTATCGGTATATTTCACAGGGTCATTCGATAGTCATTCAATTGTCATTCTATTGTATTTCCATCGTATTTCTATTGTATTTCTATCGTATTTCCATTGTATTTCAATAAACCATTCAACCATTTAACCCTGATGGAATAGTTACACTTCGTTTCACATTCCACAGGGTAAACCATTAATTATTATTCCTCCAGTTACCATGCAGGTTACAATAAGCTCTTGCTGTAATTTTTTCTGCATCAGTACTGAAAATTGCTTCCGGTTTTTCACCGGGTTTTAAGAATTTTGTATAAACTTCATTTTCGGTGATTAGTTCAATCCATTCAATGTAATGCTTATCTACCATAGGATGCTCAACTTCACCGACAACAATTTTATAACCATTTTCTATTTTTTCAATAACAGGTATATGTTTTTCAGTTGCAGCATCAGTTGTGTTTTCTTTAAGCAACTTCATTTTTTCTCCGCAGCAAACCAACGCCGGAGCGCCAGTATGTTTTACTTCCACAATATTGCCACAGATTTCGCATTTGTAAAGTTCTGTTCTTTTAGTCATGATAAATTTCTCCTTTTAATTTAATTGTTTTTATAAATATTTAAGTTTCAATAATGCAAAATATTTCTATAACTTATAGTTTCATAATTTTTTATGACAAAGCCACCAGTCATAACATTCAAATTCTCCTTCTTTTGCTTTTTTAAGCCTTTCCTGTGCTGTTTTTGTATCTGTTGCAGGTGGAATAATTACATGGTCGTTAACCAATTCATTATTTGGCCAGTTAGCTGGTATAGCAACTTTATTTTTGTCAGAAATTTGCATTGCTTCAACAGATCGTAGTATTTCATCCATGTTGCGACCCAATTCTTGCGGATAGTAAAAAATAATCCTGATTTTTGAATTTGCATCAACTATAAATACGGCTCTTACTGTGTTTGTCCCTTTTCCGGGATGTATTAAACCAAGGGTTTCTGCTACTTGTCCTGTATCAGCAATTATTGGAAATTCTATCTGTATATTTAAATTGTCTTTTATCCATTCTTCCCATTTAATATGAGAAAAAACCTGGTCAACACTCATTCCTATTAATTCACAATTTAATGCCTTAAATTTGTCGTATCTTTTCTGAAAAGCAACAAATTCTGTTGTACAAACCGGTGTAAAATCAGCAGGGTGACTGAATAATACGAACCATTTTCCTTTGTAATCTTCCGGTAAATTTTTAATGCCATGAGTTGTTTGAACTTTCATCTTGGGAAAATCATCACCCAATAATGGCATTCCTTTTTTTTCTTCCATAATTTTAAGTTTTTATTGTTAATAATATTGTTTGTTTTTAATGTTACCTAATAATCAGTGTCTGTCCATAAAGTCAAATAATTTTTGAATTAATCCCGAAAGCTTTCGGGATGTAATTTGTTATTTTTTAAAAATTCTAAATGCTTAGTTTATAGACAGACTTTAAAGTTTACTTAAATATTCGGCAACACCTTCCTGCGTAGCTTTCATCGCTTCATCACCTTCTTTCCAGTTAGCAGGGCATACTTCACCGTAATTTTCAAAATGTTGTAAAGCATCAACTATTCTTAATGCTTCATCAACACTTCTGCCTAATGGTAAATCATTAATTACTGCATGTCTTACAACACCTTTTTTGTCAATCAGGAAAAGTCCACGATAAGCGACGGGCGCTCCTGAGAAGACCGAATTACCATCTTCATCATAATCATATTCACCGGCTAAAACACCGAAGTTTTCTGAAATAGTTTTAGTCAGGTCGGCAACAACAGGATATTTAACTCCTTTTATTCCGCCATTATTCAATTCGGTTTGAAGCCATGCCAAGTGCGAAAATTCCGAATCAACCGAGCAAGCCACAACAGCCACATTACGCTTTTCAAATGCCTCAAGCTTTTGCTGAAATGCCAATAGCTCGGTGGGGCATACAAATGTAAAATCAAGCGGGTAAAAGAAAAATATCACATCTTTTTTACCGATAAATTGTTCCAACGAAAATCCTTCAATAATTTCATTTCCGTTGATTACCGCATTTGCCTTAAATAAAGGCGCTTTTTTTCCAATTAAAGTTTCCATATTTTTAATTTTTATTGTTTAACAAATATTTACATTTTTTACAAATTCCTTTTATATATAAGTGTGTTTGAAGAAAATCAAAATCTTCAATATCACTAATTTCAAGACTCTTATTATCAAATCGAAAATCATATATTTTGTTGCAATTTAAACATTTAAAATGCCCATGAGTAGATATATCAGCATCATATCGTGTTTTATGATCCTCAATATTGATTATTTGAGTAATACCTTTCTCAACAAATTGTTTTAGTGTATTGTAAACAGTTGTTTTCGACAAAGTAGGTATATCATGAAGTAATTCTTTATGGATCATTTCTACCGTAGGATGATTTTTTTTATCCATTAAATAAGATAATATTCTGATTCGCTGATAAGAAGGCTTTATGCCTGAGTTTATTAAGTATTTTTCTATAGTTTTCATAAATGTTATTATTTCAATTTTGAAATCGTTACAAAATTACAATAATTTTTCTATTTGTCAAGTGTTTTAATGAATATTTTTCAACAAAATTCACCATACATCTATTTCGCACTCTTTATCAATCTGTTATGAGAATAAAAACTTACAAGACTTTTAAAAGTAATAATATTACTTTTTATCATTTCCGGAATTAAAGATCAATTCCAGAGCATCAAAATATGCTACACTGCCGTCAACTGCTTTTAAGCCATTTCCGGAAGTGAGGATAATTAGAATATATTCCGGTATATTGGAATTGAAATAAGTAAAAGGAGCTGAAAACCTTGTCCATGAGCTTACTTCTAATGAGGGCAATAAAAACTGTGCCGTTCCTATCCAATTTTTTCTTGAGTTATTCTCACTTATTGATGCCATACCTGTATGAATAACAACTTGCACTTTTCCATTGTCTCCTTCCTTAGGAAAACATTTATACCATCCTACAATGCTATCCGGTCTGGCAGTAAACGGGGTATTCCACCGGCTATCGGCTGTATCAGTATAAATATATCCTTTTTCACGATCCATTACAGCATGTATTCTGCCATTAGTTGTCAAACCAGGATCCACAGTACCGGCAGCCGATTTATTAAACAATTTCACTGAATACTTTCCTGTATATGCATCTGTGCTTCTATTCAACACAACAGGAGCAAAATTCCTTATCATAAAATCAGCATCTGATGTTTGTATTGAATTCCAGTCTACAGGTTCATGCACAGATGATCCGGCATCTTCCCATAATTCAAATCCTGAATTTTCAATTTTATTTTGCCCGAATGAACAATAGGCAAATCCCGTGATGATCATAAATAATAAAAGTGATTTTTTCATATCAAATTATTTTAATTTATTATTAAATATTTAACTAAGTGTTTGTCCATAATGTCCGAAAGTTTAAATAAATATTAAAAATCACAAATGACAAGCACCAAAATATTTACCCTGTGAAATAATTTTTGCAAAGCAAAAATTACTTCGTATTTCACAGGGCAGGTAAATCTCAATGACCAAAAATTCAATGACCAAAACAGTTTTAGTCATCCATACGGACAAGTTTTGATCATTGATTTTTGGAATTTATTTGTTATTTGCCCACCCGACTGAAGGACTTCAGTCATTCGGGCGGGTTTTTTGTTATTTGGTGCTTTATTTCAAAATTTGTTTGACTTTATAGACCGGCACTAATTAGTTTTTCAAACAATTCCTATTTTTTCTTCAATTATTTTCAGAGCTAACTCAATTGTATCCAAATGAGTTCTGAAATTTAAAACAGCAAGACGAATAAAAAATTTGTTATTTATCCGTGTTGAACTTAAAAATATTCTTCCGTCTTTTTGAATCTCCTGTATCAGTCTTTCGTTAAATTCATTTGTTTTTCTATTTTCAGGTAAATATCTGAAAATCATAACAGACAGCTCAGGATATGGGCCAACTTCAATGTTTTTAATTTTTTGGATTTTTTCGTAAAAATATCTTGTTAATAATATTTTTTCTTCAAGAGCTGCTTTAAAAGATTTTACTCCAAAAAGCTTTAATGGTAACCATAATCGCATCCCCCTAAAATGCCTGGTTAATTCGATTGATAGATCGCAAGGGGAATATTCATCAGTAAAATCTTCTGCATCCTGCATATAATTTGCCTGATAATTTTGCGAATCAAATAATTTTTTCTGTTCCTTTATCAATATTGCACCGGTTCCATAAGGCAAGAATAATCCTTTATGGGGATCAATAATAATAGAATCGGCTTTTTCAGTTCCTTTAAAAATATTTTTGCATTCATCAACCAATAGAAAAAACCCTCCATAAGCTGCATCAATATGAAACCAAACATTATATTTTTTAGCAATTTCTCCAATTTCCTCCAAAGGGTCAACTGCACCGACATCAGTAGTGCCGGCAGTAGCACAAATAAAAAATGGGAATAAACCTTCCTTTATATCTTTTTGAATTTGGTTGTCAAGAGCTTGAACATTCATTCTGAAATGTAAATCCATAGGAATTTCCCTGATGACAGCATCACCAAGTCCTGCAATTTTTACAGCCTTATAAACAGAATGATGTGCTTGTTCGGTTATATAAAATACAGCTTTTTGAAAATCTTTTGATTTAAGATTTGCAGTATCTCTTGCTGTAACTATAGCAATCAGGTTTGCAATTGAACCGCCTGAAGTCAAGCTACCGCCAGAAGTTTCAGCAGGAAAGCCAAACATTTCACACATCCACCGTATTAACATATTTTCCATTCTAACTGCTCCGGGCGAAACAAAGAACAATCCGGCAAATCTATTTGTTATGTCAGCAAGATAATCACCCAAAGCAGAAGGGAAGATACCTCCACCGGGTATATAGCCCATAAATCTCTGTGATGCAGGATTTATCCCGGGCTTATCTATATTTTGGTTAATAAGATCCAGTATTTTTTCAATACTTAGCGGTTTATCAGAAACAGGCGAATCATAAATCCCTGCTCCATTATCTTTTGTTGACTGATAAGCTTTTAAGCTACTTAATTTTTCTAAAAAATTTTGGCTGTAATTAAATATCTTTTCAAAATATTCTTTTCTTTCTTTTGAAGTTGGTTCAAGTTTTTTTGATTCAGCCTCAAGTGATTTTATTTTTTTAATCATGATAATTCATTCCTATGTAAAAAGATATACTGCTACTGCTACTGCTACTGTCACTATTACTGCCGCTGCCACTGTAACTGCAACTGCTTCATAATTTATTCCTCGTCATTCACCTCCCATCCGTAGTCAATGTATTCCCAATCAAAATTGTTATTTTTTACCTTAATCAAAACAAATCCCTCTTCAAATCCGCGATGAGGCCCGCGCCACCAATCTGCTGAAATAGCACCACCCGTGATAAAATGTGTGCCGTTTACACTAATATCCTCAACAGTATGAAGATGTCCCTGAAGAACAAGTTTAAGGTTGTAATTTTCAAATAAGTCATATACTTCTTTGGCATTAATGATGACTAATGAGGAATCATTAGCAGTTGTGGCGGTTTCGTATATCTGTGAATAAACTGTAAAGAATGGAATATGAGTGCTTATAACGATTGGGGTTTGTTTATCAAGTCCGGCTAAATCCTGTTTTATCCATTCAATTTGTTCATTATCAATTAATCCGATATAGCTCTCATTGCCTGTATCTTCTGCAGAGTTCAGTATCATAAAATGCCAGCCTTTATAATCGAACGAATAATAACCGGAACCGATCCGCTTAACAAACATTTGCTCTCCATATTCAGGGTGGGACTCGTCCACACCACTTTCCTGACGGTAAATACCAAATATTTCATGATTGCCCATTGTATTATAAACAGGCATTTTAAAGTTTTTTTGAGTCTCCAGATACAAATTGTAAAGCGAGTCGGCACGACTGAAGGGCTCACCAAGGGCATCCATAATGAGGTCACCGCCCGTTATCACAAAATCAGGATGAAGTTGATTTATTTTTTCAATGGCTTTGAGAAAACCCTGTGTTGCATTTCTCTCGGGCTGAAGGTGAATGTCAGTCAGAAAGATGAATGTAAATGATGTCTTCTCTTTTTTATCTTGTTCTTGTGGATTGTTCCATGCATGTAATATACCTGCCTGACATGCAAGAAAACCCACTATAACAGCAATACGGAAAATTTTTTTCATATTTTAATTGGTTGATCATTATTTTTTGTAAATATAAACAAATAAAGTAAATGAATATTAAATTATGAAGTTATTCAATTAGCTATGAGTATAAAGGTATAAAATTGATGGAGTAGTGGAGTAATGGAATGATGTTAAAAAAGCAAGACCTACGAGGTTATATTTATCAGTAGACAATTTTTCTGCATTTTACATTTATCATTTTATATTCATCATTATTTGAAAGTATATTATAAATTTTGAAATAAAAACAAGATTCCAAAGAACAAACAAACGGCAATAGTTTACACAAAATATCAATGAGATAATAATTCCAAATTTTGCACAAAGTAACTCCTTCCCCTTTGGGGGAAGGTTGGGAAGGGGGAATCCATATGACTGAAAGGAATCCGTATGGACGGACTTCCTTCGGTCGTAAGCAAAATTGTAGAATTTAGAATTTAGATTTAATGGACAGAAATAGTAAAGTGTTATAATGAGAGAAAATTCAACCTTTATATTTTGAATTCAACACCAAATTTTGTATTTTCGTAATCATGAAAAATATACTGATATATTTTCTTTTAATCTTTTACCTGTTTTCCGCATTGGGACACCTTAAACACAAATATTTATAAAGGATTTTTTTATTTGTTCTTTTGGCTTGAACCAAAAGAACCAAACCCGTCCGAACGTGCCTTTCGGCATGGGCGGGAGTTCAAGACTCCTTAGAATTCCCATAAGAATCTCTAAGCAGCAATAAAACCCCGCAATCCAAGCCGCTCACTTTTTTTTATAGAAGTAAATCTCAGGATCTTTTAATTATTTGATTTGAATTTATATAAAATTAACCATTAAGCTCGCTCAAGGATTGCTTAACACAAGGCCCTCGCTTTTTATTGCAGCAAGAGATTCTAAGAGAATTCTAAAAGGTCAAGTGGGATATTTGAAGGATCAGCCTATTAAAAATCAACGTCCGTAAGGAAAAATGAAAATCTGTAGCGTTAAGAAAAATTCGGGTGCGATTAAATTTATGTAGAATGACATAGATAAATCCGTTATCCAAAAATCTATTAAATTCCAGAAATGTAAGTAGCTTGAATTTTTTAGCGGAGGATTTATATTTTTAGTTGATTTTTAATAAGCCTTGATTTTTTGGTACTTTTTTATCAAAAAAAAAGTACAATAATTAAGCTACCTATCTGTGCAGAGGTCTCTGAATTTGATAACCTATTCAAATTTACCGGACACCCAAAACCATAAAAGATCAGGTTGTATTATGTTGTTATTCTGTATTTTATATCTTGAAACATTCAACTTTATTTATGTGTGCGGAAAACAGGAGATAATACGCTTAAAATTTTCAGGGAATACATTTTTTTTGTTTTCATAATTACTCCTTTGTAAATTATTTTGTGAAAAACATATCAAAATTACTAATAATTTCTGAATTCAGTAATTTTGATATTTTGATAAAATCATATAATAATTGATATGTTTAAAATGTTTATTTGGAATAATGGAATATCCGTACGGACTCCCTGCGGTCGATGGAATATTGAAAAAATGTAAAACGCGAAATGAAAAATCCCCAAATACACATAAACAAATCACCTGACCAACAAACATTTGTTTGTCGATTTTGTTTTACCGTTTATACTTAACCGGTAAAAATACATCCCTGAGTTTACGGTTTTACCGTATTCATTTTTACCATCCCATTGAATTGAAGATTGTCCTTTCCTGAGCGAAGACCCGGGATTCAGGATAACAGGAAATGTTTTGATTTTTTGACCTTTGAAATTATAAATTATTATCTCTGCATTTTTTGTATTTTCAGTTAAATAGTAAATATCATAGTCACCATCGTCATTTGAACTCCATGCAAAATTCGGATTACCATAAGAATCCAACGCTATTGAAGGCATACTTTCTGCATAATTATCGTCGGTGAGTTGAATACTTGTCCAATCAGCATATGCAAAATTTGCTAACAGAAAGCAAAATACTAATAACATACTTTTGAATTTTTTCATAGTTTCTCTTTTTTTATATTCTATTGTTTTAATTAGTGAGTCTAATTCATCAATTACTACTATATAAGCCTGAATTAGTATTTCTTTCTCTACTGGCTTATTGATAAAACCCGGCCTGGATAAACCAGAAATTTCCGGTTCATCCATGTTAGCACAACTTTCTCATCTCCGGTAAACGATCTTCTTTGTTTTCAAATAATTCGCAGATACTATTCTCACTAAATAAATACCCGAATGTAAATTGTCGGGGTTCCATTCGACTT
>JAUWSB010000014.1 GCA_030610255.1 Bacteroidota bacterium | reverse complement strand
CAGCTATTGTCAGTGCATTCAAATTCCCAAGCCCGAGGCTGGAAATGGTTGACCAGCTATTCATTCCGTTTGTTGTTTTTTTTACTTCCGAAGAACCGACAAATAAAGTTTCAGGGTCAGTAGGGTGAATAACAAAAGGTGTAATCCATGAACCTCCTCCCGGCTGTGAAATGCTTACCCCTCCGTAATTTCCACCTGATGTTGATTTATAGAAAATTCCGTTTTGTGAAGTACCATAGACAATATCACTGTTTGTATAGTCAGCAAGACACTCCATTCCGTCAGCACCAAGCCATTCATGCCAGTGGTCGGTTGTATAAACGCTTGTACCGTTGTCTTGTGATCCCCCAAGCAATTTATACGGATCTGTTTTTGAGCCACCGATACGATAAAATTGCCTTATTCCGATTCCTTCAGTCAGATTGGTCCAGTTATTACCCTGATCTGTAGATTTGCTGATAAGTCCATCACTGCCAACATATAAAGTACCACCGTAAAAAACTAATTCATGAATATCGCAATGAGTGTAGCCTAAAGGATTTCCCCATGTCCAGTCTGTTGTTTTTGTCCAGCTTGTTGCTCCATTGAGTGATCTCCATGTGTTGATCTCACCGATATGAACTTCTTCCGGGTTAACATGCGAGACTGCCATAGCCAGATCGTACCAGTCCTGATAGCCCGGATTCGGCTGTATTGACCTCATAGTGAATGAGTCTCCGCTGTTTGTTGATCTGTAAATTCCATTTTTTGAAGAGAAAAAATAAACATATTCCGGAATGGCTTCAGTTACTGCAATTTGTACGCGACTTGTTGTCGGAACACCTGTTGTTTCAGTAAAAGTGTTACCACAATCAACTGATTTGTAAAATCTTTTGGTAATTGCATAAATAGTGTTCGGGTCACCCGGCTTAAATTCAATATCATCAATGTCCCCGATATGTGTGCGTGTCCAGTTGGCTCCCGCATCAGTTGTTTTATACAGCCCGTTAGTTGTGGCGACAAATAAAATATCGGAATTTGTAGGATGAATTAAAAGCTTTGAAATAGTACGATTTTGATAGATAGTCCAGTCAAGTCCGGTAACATCCCATGTGTAACCGCCATCAGTTGATTTTAAGACACCTATGCTATAGTTATCCGAGTGATCATTATCACCGGTTCCTATATAAATAATATTTGTATTTGCAGGGTCAATAGCAATGGCTGAAACGCCCATTACCGGAAGGTCATCAGTTAATACTTCCCAGTTTGCTCCCTCATCGGTTGTTTTCCATAATCCACCTGAAGGAGCACCGATATAAATAGTTTGTGGATTACCCGGCTCACGGGCAATAACGTTTATTCTTCCAATGCCGGGATTCCAGTGTCCTGTGACATTCAGGGAAGTCTGTGGACCCAGATCTGTCCAATTGCTTTTTGATCTGTAATTATCAGCAGGGTATTTATTGCGAAACTTCATTATTTCATCCCAGACCTGTGAATGGTTGAGGCGCTTACCACTCGGATAGACACGTTGCTCCATAAAGAATTCCCAGCGTTTGAATTGCTTCCAGCCGGTACCTTTTCCTTTGGGACGATCTATAAAATAGGCATTAAAGGCTTCCTGAACATCATAGAAGTTAACATTCAGGTCCTTCATCATATCAACCCATACAGGATAATCATCATTTTGTCCGGTAGTCGGTGTATTATTGTTTTGCGAAAATCCATAAAAAAAGAAGATGGATAATAATAAAACGAGCAAAATTTTTTTAGTTTTCATGATATTTTGATTTAGATGATTTTGTAAATATTGCAAGTACAAATATACTATATTTTTTTTAGAATAAGTTTAAAATTAAAGCTACTTGCTAATTGTTATTCGTTTAAAGTTAATTGTTGTTCAATTTACCAATTTCTATTTTCAAATTTCAAATTTCATGCATTTACTTTTTACTTTAGCTCCTGTTAAACAAAGGCACTCGTTACACTTGTCCGCATACCGGCGTGAACCGGCGGAAACGAGCACCAGCCGGATTTATCATTAAGTCTCAGATAGTAAGTTAAATAAATCAATATTTAAATACACTATCTCTTTTCCAATTTTCTTTGGAATCATTATTCCCAGTTCTTCCATTTGACCTAAGTATTTTTTTGCTGTATTCAAGCTTTTTACATTTTGGTCTATTAACTTTTTAGGACTTACATAAGGTTGCTCAAATATTTTCTCAATCGTTTCTTTTCTAATATGAGGAAGTTTATTAACTATTAATTCAAGGGTATTGTTAAATAGTCTATCAATTTCTGCTATTTTACTAATTGTGTAAATAGAAGTTTCTTCAATTGCTTTTAGCATGTAAATTATCCAGTCTTTCCAATTTCTTCGTGTTGTTACACTGTTCAAAAGTTTATAATAATCCTCCTTTTCTCGTATTATGTAAGCACTCAAATATAATATTGGAATTTCCATCAATTGCTTTTGAATCATCAAAAGAATACTTAGAATTCGCCCTGTCCGTCCATTTCCATCTCGAAATGGGTGTATAGCCTCGAATTGATAATGAGATACGGCCAACTTAATCAAGGGGTCATATTTATACTTTTTTTCATCATTCAGGTAGACAAACAGGTTATCTAATTTTTCTTTTATTATGTCAATTCCTCTTGGAGGTGTGTAAACTACTTCCCCTCCTAACAAACCACTACCTCTCTTTTTTATAACGGTTTCAGTCTGTGAAGGGCGGATTCCATCTTTCACTTGTTTAATTTCCCGGTAAATTTCAGTTAATAAATCTATATTAAACTCTCCATTTTTTTTTATTCTATGAAATCCTTTCCACAAAGCTTGTCTGTAAAACAATACTTCTTTGGCATTCCCTTTCAAGTCCGATTCTCTGATTGTCAATGATTTATATAACTCATCGTCAGTAGTAAATATGTTTTCAATCTCCGTACTGGCTTTTGCTTCTCGTAAAGCTATTGTATTTACCAACATCGATTGATTAGGAAGTTTTCCAGCTAATCCTTTAAGCTCTGCAAGAGCTTTATTGGATTTATTCAATGCTTGTAAAACATCAATTGTTATCACCTTTTCGTCTGGAGGAGGCAATATGGGTAAATTATTGTAAGGAATATTCCTATCGTATGGTTTCATTGAATTTGACACTTATATTATCTTTTTGTCAAAAATACACAATATTTGACACTTATCAAAATATTTGTCAAATTTTCTTAGTTTTATATTGTATTGTCAATTTGTTGTTCTTTTTGATAGTTGTTGAGTCTTTATTGGTAAATATTTTATATGTTAACAGACAAAAATATTTTTAATAAGGTTGTACCTGAATTATTATTAATGAATGCATTGATTTCTGGTTAAGGTGCTATTGTTTAACATATTAATAAAATAAATAGTTGATTTTGTATGAAGAAAAATTATATAGACAAATCAAGTGATTAATTAATTTTAATAAGTTTATTGATTAGCATCCAGTTATGTTAGTTTTATTCAATACATTTTAATATAATAATAAAATAAACTATTTCAACTTCCAATCCATCCATAAATTGCTTACATCAGGACTGACTATAATATTAGGATTCTGCTCTTTGCTATTTATTTTTATTGCATTAATCTGTACTTCTTTGATTACATAATCGCTCAATTTTTCCAATGTAATATCGCCTTTAGTTTCTTTTAATTTCTTCAACAGGAAATAAGTAAACATACCATGTTGTTTGTTTGAATAGGGTAAAGAAGATTGAACTCCACTACTTGATGTAAATATTAAAAGATTACCGGAAACAACATCTACCTTTGGTTTAATTCTTACACTTCTAGCAGCCAGTAAACTATGATTACGGCCAGCTCCACTAAAACATGCATCCAAAATAACGAATATTTTTTCAGAAGGAAATTCTGTCAACTTAGCATACAAATCATTAAGTTTTATTCCATATTTCACATCAATACCACTAATATCTACAGGCATTATATAGCTTTCTTTTGTAATCTCGTCAGGAAATCCATGACCAGCAAAATAAAAGATAATAGTAGCTTTTCCTTCAGTATATTTTGTAAGTTTTGATAATTTTTCAATCTCACGTTGCATTTGAGAACTTATGGCATCAGTTAAAAGTGTTATATTTTCTTTTGGCACTCCAAGTGTTTTTTCGATATATTTAGCAAATACTTCAGCATCATTTTTTGCAAAATCCACATTGGATTCGCTATTAAGATCTGTTTGGTATTTCGTATAATCTTCATTTCCGATGATAAGCGCAAAGGTATTTTTATTTGTTATATAATTTTCAGGAATTTCAGTATCTACATCTGATTTACCAACATTGATAATTTTAGTGGTTTGATTTGATATTTGCTTGGTAGGTGCTTGTGTTAGATCATTTAAATTTACCTTAATATCGTCAAAATTAAAGGCAAATTGATTAGAACTGAATGATACTATATCTTGACTATCATAAATATATGATTTGCCAGCATTAGAATTTATTATTTCAAGATGCATTATTCCAAGATCAAAATTATCTAATAATGTAAATTTTATATTGCTGAATTCGAGGTCATTAAAATTAGCATCAAAGCTTTGTGCTTCATTTAGGGGTACTTTTAAAAATATTGGATTATAATCAGGGAATGATATCTTGAAACTTTCATTATCAGCATCATATTCATTTGTTATCAAATCAAATCTTAACAATGAAATTCCAATACTATCAATTGCTTTTTGTGTATAATACTCTATTTTTTGTAAGCGTGCTTCATCATTAACTCTATTCTGATAATCAGACACCTTTTCGAACTTTCCTTTTTTTTGCCAGTTATTAATTTTGTTTTCTACAAATTTTGCAATCATTCTATTGATAAAAACAACTTTATTATTATTTGACTGAAACCAAATATCAAGATGACGACCTTTTAAAAAACTTAAAAATTTATCATCATTTCTTAAATTGTAAAAGTCAATATTTAAAAATTCAAAATCATTAAACCCTTGAATAATTGATTGATTCAAATTACTTAAAGCCAACTCATTATTATTCAGTAAAGCATAAATTGAAGCATATGCATAATTACATTCAGATAATAAATCAAGACCAGATTGTGTTTTTGGGATAATTGTTGATTTGGGGTTTGTATAAAATTTTTCATTTATTATACCTTCGATTTTTTTAAAGGCTCTTTCTTTACCATAAAGGTAATATATAGAAATACATTTTATATAAATATCTTTTAAAAAGATACTTGAAAGACCTGATGCCATTTTAAAATCTTTTATTACATACTTATCAATACCTGATTCAAATTGTCTAATTCTTGCTCTTAAAAAATAGGCATCTTTATAGTCATGATTTAACATAATTGCGGAATCCAAAAGTTTTATACTTAACATATAATCAATTCTTGAATTGTTATACATGGATTTTGCATACCAGTAATAAAGTTTAGAAGATTTCTTATCATTTAGACGAGGAATATTTAATCCTTTACTGAAATAATTCTTTGCATCGTAAAACTTAGCAAGGTTATATGATTCTTTTCCTTTTTTAAATAATTCTGAAAAATCCTGTGAGTTTGATATGGAAACAAACCCAATTATCAGAGAAACCAATAAAAAATACTTAATTATTTTCATCGAATTCATCATTTTATTAACACATACGGAATTTAGGTACAAACGAGCGCCAGCTGGCGCTATTGTTTAATATATTGATAAAATAAATAGTTAATTTAATATGAAGAAAATTTAAAAAATTGAAACCCATAACTCCTGCCTGCTGCATGCAGACGTAATCCGTAATTCGTAATCCGTAACTCGTAAATATCTTTAATTCTCACCAGCTTCCGCCTGCACCACCACCACCAAAACTTCCGCCACCGAAGCCACCGAAACCGCCACCGCCAAATCCGCCACTTCCACCAGAAAAGCCGCCCCAGCTGCCGCTATGGCTGCCTCCGCTGCCTAAGGCACTACCTAACCATAATGCCGTCCAAAAAGGTATGCTTTTTTTACCAACTGTTTGCGACCTTCCCGAACTTCTTATAAGGGTAAAAATGATTAAAATAACTATAAAAGGAATAATGAATCCAAATGGAGATCCTTCGGTATTTTTTTTATATTCATCGGCTGTAAATTCACCTGAAGCTAAAAACATCAAAGTTGTTGTCCCTTTATCCAATCCTTGGTAATAGTCGTAATTTTGAAAGCTCGGTATCATTTCATTTTCAATGATTCGTTTAACAATAGCATCCGGAATTGCACCTTCAAGACCATAACCTATTGTTATCCAAACTTCACCTTTTTCCATGCCTGTTTTTGGCTTTAACAAGACAACAATCCCGTTGTCAAATTCTTTCTGACCTATTCCCCAATTTTCTGCAAGCCGTTCGGCAAACACAACTTTATCATAACCGTTGAATGAATTTACCAAAACAATGGCAATCTGGGTAGAGCTTGTGTCGTTAAAGTTAACAAGCTTTTGTTCCAAATGACTGATCTGGTTTTTATTGAGTGTTCCTGTAAAGTCGTTTACTAATCTCGGAGGGTATGGTTTTTTGGGAATATCCTGAGCGAAAATTATAAATATGCTTGTAAAATAAACACTTAAAAATAAAATGGTTTTTGCTAATTTAAATTTCATTATTATACTGATTTTATTTGAATTTATGAAAATATACTACGTAACTATCAGATATGCAATAAAATTCAATCTTGAATTTTCGTAAAGTATAATGCGTTTAGTATTTTTAATTATTTCCAAATGAAATTTCATTTGAAAGTTCGTTAATATCGTCTGAATGGTATGGGAAATGTTTTTTTAATTGCTGACCGGTAGTTTCTATTCCTACTGATAAACCTTCTGTGAAATTACCTTCTTTAAAATGTGCTGACATTTGTTTTTTTATTTCATCCCAGAAGTTTTCGGGTACAGCGGCATTAATTCCTTCATCGCCAATAATTGCAAATTTCCTGCTTTTAATGGCTAAGTAAAATAAAACTCCATTCCTGAGTTCGGTTTTATTCATTTTTATTTTTTTAAACAGGAAAGAAGTCCTGTCTAACACATCTTCTTTGCAGTAATTTTCAATATGAACACGAATTTCGCCGGAGGTATCAAGTTCGGCGTTTATTATTGCTTGTTTAATTTTATTTTTTTGTTCTTTTGTAAAGAAATTTTTTGCAGATGGTATCATAATTGGAAATTATTAGTTTGTTAATACTGAATTAATAAACCCTGAAAAATCAATTAACTTAGAATTCAACTACAGGAGCTTTATCCGTTCCTTTCTCCGCTTCAAAATAAGGCTTTTGCTCAAATCCGAACATGTTGGCTAAAATATTTTTAGGAAACTTTTTTATATAAATGTTATATATTTTTGTTGTTTCATTAAATTTTCTGCGTTCATTGGCAATTCGGTTTTCAGTTCCTTCCAATTGTGCCTGCAATTCAAGAAAATTTTGATTGGCTTTAAGGTCGGGATATCTTTCAACTACCACCATCAGTTTTGATAATGCAGAGCTTAAACCTGCCTGTGCCTGCTGGAATTGCTGCATAGAAGCTGCCGTAAGTTCACCTGGATTTATGCTAACTGATGTGGCTTTTGCTCTTGCTTCAATAACATCTGTAAGTGTTTGCTTTTCATGCTCAGCATAACCTTTAACTGTATTAACTAAATTTGGTATGAGGTCGGCACGCCGCTGGTAAACATTTTCAACCTGAGACCATTGTTCGCTAACATCTTCATAATAAGTTACCATTGTATTATACGATCCTTTAAAAGAGCTGTATATCAAAATAATAATTATTACAATAATGCCGATAACAATCCATGATTTTTTCATTGTCTGAAAGTTTTATTGTTTATAAATTTAATAAGTTAAAGCTTGTGAATTATTCAAGTTAAATATTCTGCTAAAATAGTATAAAAAATATTAAAAATAAAATTAAAAACCCTTACGAGGGTTTTAAACCATTGTAGGGTTAAGTTTCTGAGCTTTATATCTTACAAGCAGTCAGATGCCGGCAACTATCTATTTAGTCCCTATGTTTGTAAAGTCACGTTCTAACAATTTAAGATTTTTGAATTCAGATTTAAAATTAAAAAATTGTTGATTATCAGCAGATTAAAAATTAAAAAAAAATCTGAAATCATAAATCTGAAATCTAAAATTTTATCAACATAATTGACTTTAATAACAGGCACTATTTAATAATCTCAACGCTTCTTTTAATAAAATCAGTTAACTCCTGGCCTTTAAGCAAGTTCTGGGAAAGTAATGCAAGGTCGTAAATTTGTTTTACAGTTTCATCTTGTTTTGCCTGATCTTTTTTTTCAAGAATCTTGTAGATCAAAGGATTATTTGAATTCACAACAAGGTTATATTGTTCAGGTAAATTACCCATGTAATCCATTCCACCGCCAAGTGATGACATATCCTTCATACGTCGCATAAATTCAGGGCGGATTATCGTGAAAGGTAAATCAGTTTCACTCAGGTTCTCAAAAACAATAGTAAATTTTTCTTTGTTAATATTTCTTTCAATCACAGGTTTTAATGCTTCTTTTTGCTTGTCATCTAATTTTGATGGCAAAGCATCTTCTTTTTTAATCAGGTTATCAATAGTATCGGAATCAACTCGTTTAAAAGTTAAATCTGTGTTTTTTTGTTCAAGAGTGTTAATAAAATGATTGTCCAGTATACCGTCCATCAGTAAAACATCATAACCTCTATCAATTGCTGCTTGTATAAAACCATGTTGTTCTTCCAGATTATTTGTATAAAGGCAAACAAGTTTTTTATCCTTGTCTTTTTGTGTGTCTCTGATTTGTTTTTTATATTCTTCCAAAGTAAAATATTTGTCTTTGGTATTTTTCAATAAACAAAATTTTTCAGCACGTTCATAAAATTTTACTTCCGATATCATGCCATATTCAATAAAAACTTTGATATCATCCCATTTTTCTTCAAATTTTTTACGGTCGTTTTTAAACAGTTCTTCTAATTTATCGGCAACTTTCCGCATTATATAATTAGATATCTTTTTAACGCTTGAATCTTTTTGAAGATATGAACGTGAAACATTCAAAGGAATATCAGGTGAATCAATCACACCATGTAATAGGGTAAGAAAATCAGGAACTATACCTTCAACCGAATCGGTTACAAAAACCTGATTTGAGTATAGTTGTATCTTATCCTTTTGAATTTCAATATTTTTCTTCACCTTGGGAAAATAAAGAATTCCGGTTAAATTAAACGGATAATCCACATTTAAATGTATGTGAAAAAGAGGTTCTTCAAAAGAGAAAGGATATAATTCCCTGTAAAATTTTTTATATTCTTCCTCAGTGCAATCGGCAGGTTTCTTTTTCCAGAGTGGATGTGTGTCATTGATTATTCTCGGCTTCACAACTTCCACTTCCTTATCTTTTCCGTCTTTATCTTTTTCGCCTTCAACTTTTTCCCAAACTTTCTCAGTTCCAAACTGAATAGGCACAGGTAAGAATTTACTGTATTTTTTCAATAACTCAAGAATGCGATATTCTTCCAGAAATTCTTTTGATTCACTGTCAATATGAATTATTACTTCGGTACCTCTGTCTTTTTTGTCAATTTCGGTTATTGTATATTCGGGGCTACCATCACAAACCCATTTTATAGCTTTTGTAGGACCGCCTTTTTTATAGGTTTTCGTAAGAATTTCAACCTTGTCGGAAACCATAAAAGACGAGTAAAATCCCAGTCCGAACTGCCCGATAATAGCATTTCGATCGGCTTCGGTTTTTGTTTTGAATTTCTTAACAAATTCCTCTGCACTTGAAAATGCAATCTCGTTGATGTATTTATCAATTTCTTCGGATGTCATTCCAATACCCCGGTCTATAACTGAAATGGTTTTTGCTTTCTTGTCAACTTTAACGTGAATAGTCAGGTCGCCAAGGTCTTCTTTAAACTTGCCGAGTGATGCAATAGTCTTTAGTTTTTGAGTTGCATCAACAGCATTTGAAATCAATTCTCTTAGAAATATTTCGTGGTCTGAATATAAAAACTTTTTTATTATTGGAAATATATTTTCCGTTTGAACATTAATTTTTCCTTTTTCCATTTTTCTGTAATTTTAAGATTCAAAGGTTTTTATCAAAGCTTATGCCAATGGATTTGGTATGACAAAATGACGGAAGGGAATAGTTATGGGTTGCGTGTAATAAAAAACATTCCATTTCTCTATTGGATGTTTGGTAAAAAAGTTGAAATTAAGTCCTTCCGGAGATACTGAAGAAATGGGATGCGTGATGCGGGTTACGGGTTGCGTGTTTAAGAAAGTTTTATGCTTTATCAGTAAATTAATATTACTTTTCTTCATTCTTTTTCGTCTTTTTTTTAGAAATTTTTTCCACCCAAATAACCCACATAGAAAAAATCACAACATAGAAAAATGGTCTGAAAAGATAATCATGACTGAATTTCCAGTAGTCAGTCCAATTAATTATAACAACCGATAAGCCAATAACTCTGAATAGGTTTGTAAGATGCACAATAAAAACACCTAAGGGAATAAACCATAGTTTCTTTTTCCATGGTCCCGGGTATAAAATCATAAGTAGCGCAAACTGTGTAAACTGCTTTAATCCGGAACAGCCGGCGTTTATTTCTATATAACCTATGTTTGGAAAATACATTGTTTGTTTAACTATTGTTATGTTAATATTTAGAACATGAGAAACAAACCATGAACTTTCAAGAAAAACCTGTTTTGACATAAAATCAAATGCTTTATAAATAACATCATGAATAGGAGCATAATGTAATTGGTATGCCCAAAAGCGCCAGGAAAAATGGATTATTATTGTGATTATTGCAAATATTGCAACTTCACGAAAGGCATGAAGATTATATTTTCTTATAAAATTTTTAAAATACGAAAGACATTTCTTTTTCATATTGGCAAAAATAAAAATATTTTCTTACTCCACTCAAAATTATTCCGTTTGCAAAATTGTTAATTAATAAATAATATTCTATTTTTGCACCCTCAAAAATTTGAAGTAAAAATTTTAAATTAATAATTAATAACTTATGCAGAACAAAGGAGCTATTAAATTTTTTGCTATAGCATTCGCTTTAGTTTGTTTATTCCAGTTGTCATTTACATTTTTTACAACCAGCATTGAAAGAAAAGCCAGGGAGTTTGCCAACAATGAAGAAACAATTAAATTAGCAAAAGAACTTGCCAAAGGGCATGAATTAAGAGAAGGATTTTTATTTGATTCAATTGCTAAGACAAGAGAGAACTATTACCTTGATTCAATGTCAAACGAAATTGTTTTTAATATTCTTTTAAGAAAATATACTTATAAAGAATGTAAAGAACGTGAAATAAACCTTGGTCTTGACCTTAAGGGTGGAATGAATGTAGTGCTGGAAGTTAAGGTTGGTGATATTGTTAAAGCTTTATCAGGAAACAGCCAGAACCCTGTATTTCTTAAGGCATTAAAACTTACTTATGAAAAACAAAAAGATAGCCAGAAAGATTTTGTTACACTTTTCGGTGAAGCTTTTGAAGAAGTTGACCCCAATGCCAGATTAGCTGCTGTTTTTAATACAGTTGAATTAAAAGATAAAATTAATTATAACTCTACTAACGAGGAAGTTCTAGATGTTATACGCAGTGAAACAGATGGAGCTATTGACAGGGCATTTAATATTTTGAATACCCGTATTAACCGTTTTGGTGTTGCACAGCCAAATATCCAAAGATTAGCTGCAACAGGCAGGATATTAGTTGAATTGCCGGGTATCAAAGATCCTGAACGTGTACGAAAATTATTACAAGGTACTGCCAAACTTGAATTCTGGGAAACCTATAATTTTGCTGAACTCCAATCATATTTTGCCGAAGCAAATAAAAAACTTCAAACAACCTTACAAACTGAGGAAATAATTGAAGAAACCCGGGAAGGCAAACCCGAAGCAGAAATTCTTTATGAAGAAATTCAGGAAGAAACAGGTCAGGAAGAAACTACAGCAGGATTGGAAATTGAACCGGATACTGTTGAAGAAACATCTTCATTATTAGAACAATTAGAACAAGATACAAGTGAATTTGTTACTTCCGAGCAAAACTTTGAAGAATATGCAAAAGAAAATCCTTTATATGCCTATTTAGTACCTGCTTATTATCAAAACGAACAGGGACAATATGTTGCCGGAAGCGGTGCTATTGTCGGATTTTCATCTATTAAGGATACAGCCAGGGTAAATAGTATGCTAAGGAAAGTAAAAAATATCTTTCCTAGAAATCTTAAGTTAGCCTGGACAGTTAAACCCGAACAAAACCGCCCTGAAATACTTAACTTAGTTGCATTAAAAGTTACTTCCAGAGACAAAACATCTGCCTTAAGCGGTGATGTTATTGTTGATGCACGCCAGGATTATTCACAGAACGGACAGGTTAGTGTTACAATAAATATGAACGCGGATGGTTCAAGAATATGGAAAAGACTTACAGGTGATAATATTGGTAAGCAAATTGCTATCGTTTTAGATGATTATGTTTACTCCCATCCAAATGTAAACTCTGAGATTCCAAGCGGTCGTTCGGAAATCAGCGGTGGTAATATGTCACTTGAGGAAGCTAAAGACCTCGCAAACATCCTGAAAGCAGGTAAATTGCCGGCTCCTGCCAGAATTGTAGAAGAAGCAGTTGTCGGACCATCTCTCGGAAGGGAAGCAGTAAATGCAGGATTATGGTCATTTGTAGTTGCATTTATTTTGGTGTTGATTTATATGATCACATATTATAACAAGGCTGGCTGGGTTGCAGACCTTGCATTATTAACAAACGTATTCTTCTTATTCGGTGTGCTTGCATCGTTGGGTGCTGTATTGACTTTGCCAGGTATAGCGGGTATTATATTAACACTTGGTATGGCTGTTGATGCCAACGTGATTATTTACGAACGTATAAAAGAAGAGGTGCGCGCTGGTAAAGGCATGCGGCTCGCAATAAGCGATGGTTATAAAAATGCTTATTCGGCAATTATTGACGGCAACGTTACTACTTTATTAACCGGTATTGTTCTGTATACATTTGGTTCGGGACCTGTTCAGGGATTTGCAACAACTCTTATTATCGGTATCTTATCATCATTGTTCTCTGCAATATTTATTTCAAGAATGATTTTCACTTATTTTCTTGATAAGAACAAAAAAATCAATTTTGATAATAAATTCACTAAAAACATACTTGCAAATGTTAATATCGATTTCCTAAGCATGCGTAAAGGAGCTTATATATTTTCTACTATTATTATAATAATGGGAATCATTTCTTTATCTACCAGAGGATTGAATTTTGGTGTTGATTTCTCAGGTGGCAGAACTTATATTATTCGTTTTGATCAGGATGTTAAAACTAATGATATAAGAGATGCCCTTGCTGGCGAATTTGATGAAGCACCACCGGAAGTGAAAACTTTCGGACCAAACAAACAAGTAAAAATTACTACTAAATACCTGATTGATGATAGTTCTGAGGAAGTGGATTCAATTATACAAAGCAAGCTTTTTAACGGATTACATCAATTTTATGAAGATCAAACCATTGAATATAGAGATTTTGTTTCCGACACTGAAATAGAAGACAAGTTGATTGGAATATTAAGTTCTCAGAAAGTTGGTCCTACTATTGCCGATGATATCAGGAATAAAGCTGTGCTTGCTATTGTATTTGCTTTGATTGTAATATTTATATACATTGCAATACGATTTAAAAAATGGCAGTATGGTTTGGCAGGTGTAATTGCACTTTTCCACGACTCATTGATAACAATTTCAGTATTCTCCCTGTTTTATAATGTGCTGCCGTTTAACCTTGAAATTGACCAGGCGTTTATTGCGGCTATTCTTACAATCATTGGTTATTCAATAAATGATACTGTAATTATTTTTGACCGTATCCGTGAATACTTAGGTCTTTATCCTAAAAAAGATTTAAAAATAAATATGAACAATGCATTAAACAGCACTTTGGCACGTACTATCAACACTTCAGGAACTACTTTGGTTGTATTAATTATTATCTTTGTTTTTGGTGGTGAGATAATTCGCGGATTTACTTTTGCATTGCTTATTGGTATTTTGATTGGTACTTATTCTTCGTTATTTAACGCCAGCCCGATTGTTTATGACCTAATCGGAAAAAAAGTTCAAACAATCAAACATTCAATCAAACATTATAAAAAAATGAAAAAGTAAAATAACATAGCGAAGCACAAGGCTGCAAACAAATTTATTCTGTTTTGAGTTACGGGTTACGAGTTACGAGTTGCAGGTTAAACTGTTTAAAGTTTGAAATTCAAAGTTTATTTTTTTTATAAAACACGTAACTTGCAACCCGCAACCTGCAACAGTTTCCAAATAAAACTTTGCTAAAAAAACAAAGTTTTACAGGATAATAGTATAGAAATGAGGTTTACTCCGTTTTGTCCATACGGATATAAGATTTTAAATTTGAAAAGTCCTGTTTATTGCAGGACTTTTTTTATTACTTTTGTTTCAGAATAAATAAAATTTTATGTTTGATTTTATTTTACTATTTTTTGATATTAGTACCGGCGAGATTATAATAATCCTGATCGTGGTTTTTTTGATATTTGGTCCGCAAAAAATTCCTGAACTCGCAAGAAAAATCGGAAAAGGAGTATACGAAATTAAAAAAGCTACCAGCGAAATAAAAGATGAAATTAACCGTGAAGTAAATAAAGTTGAAAAAGAATCAGGTGTAAAAGATCTGGATGATGAATTAAAAGAGTTTAAAGATACTGTGAAATAAATTAGCCTGCATTTATGCAGAAGATAAAAGTTAATGAGACTGAAATTATAAAAGGCGCAGCCGCATTATAATTTCATAGTCGAATTAATCCCGATAGCGAGGAACGAGCGTATCGGGATATAAAGACAAAATTTTTAAAATATATGATATTAATAATATAAAGTTTATGAGATCAATTTGTTTTTATTTTCAGGTTCATCAGCCGTTCAGGCTTCGCACATATCGTTTTTTCGATATTGGCAAGGATCATAATTATTTTGATGATTATAATAATCAGGCAATTATGAGGCGGGTTGCTGACAAATGTTATTTGCCGATGAATAATTTATTACTAAATTTAATAAATGAATATGGCACGGCATTTAAAGTTTCATTCTCAATTTCTGGAACAGCATTAGACCAATTCGAACAATATACTCCGGATGTTCTGGAGAGCTTTAAAAAACTTGCTGAAACCGGGTGTGTTGAATTTTTAACCGAAACATATTCACATTCGCTTTCTTCGTTAAAAAACAAAGAGGAATTTGTAAAGCAAGTTGAATCTCACAAAAAAAAGATTGAAGAGCTTTTCGGTGTTAAGCCAAAAACATTCAGAAATACCGAGTTGATTTATTCCGATGGTATTGGTGAAATGGTTGCGGAAATGGGTTTTAAAACAATGCTTACCGAAGGTGCAAAACATGTTCTCGGTTGGAAAAGTCCGAATTTTATTTATTGTAATGCGATCAATCCAAAATTAAAATTATTGCTAAAAAATTTCAGGCTTAGCGATGATATGGCATTTAGGTTTTCGCAGCAAAGTTGGGACGAATGGCCCCTTACTACTGAAAAATTCGTTGGCTGGCTCAACCAGATTGACCCTGCACAGGAAGTTGTTAATTTATTTATGGATTATGAAACTTTTGGTGAGCATCAATGGGTAGAGACCGGTATTTTTGAATTTATGAAACATCTTCCACGAATGGTATTTGAACGTACGAATTTTACATTTAACACGCCCCAGGAGGTCTCAGAAAACCTGCAGCCGGTTTCAGCAATTCATGTACCTTATCCGATTTCATGGGCCGATGAAGAAAGAGACCTGACAGCATGGCTCGGAAATGATCTGCAAGATGAAGCTTTTGATAGCTTGTATTCGATTTATGAAATAGTTAAATACTGTGATGATGAACATATCAGGAGAGACTGGAAATATTTGCAAACAAGCGACCATTTTTATTATATGTGTACAAAATGGTTTTCAGATGGCGATGTTCATAAATATTTTAATCCCTACGGTACACCTTATGAGGCATTTATCAACTTTATGAATATTTTATCCGATTTCATAATCAGAGTAGATAAATGCTCCGAATCAAAAGAAATCAACTTAGCGAAAATAAAGGAAAAAGCAGCAAAATTGTCATCTGAAATTGGAAAAACAATTAAAAAGAAAAGAGAAAAAGTTGTTTATAAAGCAAAAAAAGTCGTTTCTGAAAAAAAAGAATATGTAAAGGATTTTAATCAGATAAAGAATCTTTCGAATACAAAAATAAAACAAGCAATAAAAAATATTGACATTGAATCGCTTTCATTTGCACTCAAAGATGCCGAGAAAGAGATTGTTGAAAAAGTATTGCCAAATCTCGGAAAACGTGCCAGAAAAAAATACGACGAACTCGAAAAAGATATTTCAAAAGTAACAAAATCTGATATTAAAAAATACAGAAAAATAATAGAAGAAGAGATAAAGAAATTTTTGAGTTAAGTAATAGTAGTATTATAATTAAGTTTTAAACAAGCCTGTTGGAAACTATTTCTAACGGGCTTTTCAGTAATAAGATAAATTTAAACATGAGTAATAAAACTATAAAACCCGATTATATTTTTGAAACAAGTTGGGAGATATGTAACAAAGTAGGAGGAATTTATACGGTTCTATCTACTAAAGCCAAAAGTATTATAAATGGATTTGATGGTGAATATATTCTTATTGGGCCTGATGTTTGGAAAGAAACAAGCGAAAATCCCGATTTTATTGAAGATAAAACTTTACTAAAATACTGGAGGGATAAAGCTGAGAATGAAGGCATAAAAATACGGATCGGCAGATGGAATATTGCCGGCAATCCAATTGTAGTACTTGTTGATTTTACACCGTATTTTTCTCATAAAAATGAAATATTTACTTTATTTTGGGAAAAATATAAACTTGATTCCCTTACAGGACAATGGGATTATATAGAACCTGCATTGTTTGGTTATGCTGCTGCAAAAACCATTGAAAGTTTTTATAATCATAATTGTTCGGTCAGCGATAAAATTATTGCTCATTTTCACGAATGGATGACTGCCACCGGTGTTTTGTATCTTAAAGAGAAAGTTCCACAGGTCGGCACTGTTTTTACTACTCATGCTACAGTTATGGGACGTTCGATTGCCGGAAACGGACTTCCTCTATACAAAGAAATTGCAAAATTTAATATTGATATGCTTGCCCGCCGCTTTGGTGTGGTGGCAAAACATTCACTTGAAAAATTATCATCGCAACTGTCTGATTCATTTACAACCGTAAGCCCGATTACTTCCGAAGAATGTTATTATTTTCTGAATAAAAATCCTGATATTATAACTCCAAACGGTTTCGAAGATTCATTTGTTCCGGCTAAGGAAAATTTTGAAGAGAAAAGAAAAACAGCTCGCAAAAAACTTATTCATGTTGCAGAAGCTTTATTAAACCAAAAAGTTCCGGAAAACACATTATTTGTTTTAAACAGTGGAAGATATGAGTTTAAAAACAAAGGAATTGATCTTTACTTAAATGCTTTTGGAAAATTAAATAAAAACAAAAAACTCAATCGTAATATTATTGCTTTTATCACTGTTCCGGCAGGTCAGTCAGGTCCTGATAATAATTTATTGGCAAGAATGAATAATATTGACTTTTCAAAGCCACTTAAAAATCAATACCTTACACATAAGCTGATTGATCCGGAAAATGACCCTGTTCTAAATTTTATTAAAAAAAATAATTTGAATAATGCTCCGGAAGATAAGGTGAAAGTTATTTTTGTTCCGGCTTATCTTAATGGTGATGATGGAGTTTTTAATCTCTTATATTACGACTTATTGATTGGTTTTGATATTAGTGTTTTTCCGTCGTATTACGAGCCATGGGGCTATACTCCGCTTGAAAGCATTGCTTTTTATATTCCAACAGTAACAACCACTCTCGCCGGTTTTGGAAAATGGGTAAACGAGAATTTTATCCAAAAAAATAATAGTGTTGATGTTATTAAAAGGAATGAAAACAATGATGACCTTGTTGTAAAAAAAATAACAAACCGGATTATTAACTTTTCTAATGCTACGGAAGAAGATGTGAAGAATATCCGTAATGAAGCTTTCGGAATTTCGAGGACAGCCCTTTGGAAAAACCTGATTGATTATTATTGGAAAGCATATTCAATTGCATTACAAAAAGTGCAGTTGCGTCCTGAATTGTTTAGAAACAAACAATTACAATATAAATTACGAGTTTACAGACCGGTTGAACATGAAACACCTGTTTGGAAAAAAGTGCTTGTAAAACCAAATATTCCTGAAAAATTCTCAGGATTACAGGATTTGTCAAAAAACCTTTGGTGGTCATGGGATTATGAAGCCACCGAACTTTTTCAAAAAATAGATGTTGATTTATGGGAAAAACTTGATCATAATCCAATAAGCCTGCTCGAAGAATTATCTGCTGCCAAGTTTGATGAATTAGGGTCGAATGCTGCTTTTTTAGAAAAATACAATAATGTATTAAAACGGTTTAATGAATATATTAACGAAAAGCCCAATGATTCGGATAGTCAGATAGCATATTTTAGTATGGAGTTTGGCCTCCACGAAACATTAAAAATATATTCCGGCGGACTTGGAGTACTTGCCGGCGATTATTTGAAAGAAGCCAGCGATTCAAATAAAAAAATTACAGGTTTCGGACTTTTATATCGTTATGGTTATTTCAGGCAAAATCTTACAAAGGACGGAAAACAGCTTGTTAGTTATTTACCTCAAAAATTCACACATCTTCCGATTCAGGCTGTAAGGGATAAAAAAAATAACTGGATAGAAATCAGTATTGCATTGCCCGGAAGAACAGTATTTGCCAAAGTGTGGAAAGTAGAAGTCGGACGGGTTAATTTGTTTCTGCTTGATACTGATATTGAAAAGAATTCTCTTAACGACCGTTCTATAACTCACCAATTATATGGTGGTGATAAAAAAAATCGTTTCAAACAAGAATTACTTTTGGGAGTTGGAGGAATACGTGTGCTTGAAAAACTTGGACTTGAGCCTTTACTTTATCATTGCAATGAAGGACATGCTGCTTTTATCGGATTGGAACGATTACGTAGTTTTGTACAATATAAAAATTTTTCTTTTAACCAGGCACTTGAAGTTGTAAGGGCTTCCACTCTTTTTACAACCCATACGCCTGTTCCTGCAGGTCATGATGTTTTTGATGAAGACCTTCTCAGGACTTATATCCCACATTATGCCGACCGTCTGAATTTGAGCTGGGACGAGTTTATGGGATTGGGACAGATCAATAAAAATGACGTTAATGAGAAATTCTCTATGAGTATTTTGGCTGCCAGGCTATCGCAGGAAATTAATGGTGTGAGCTGTATTCATGCCAATGTTTCTAAAAAACTCTTTTGTAATCTTTATAAAGGACATTTCCCGGAAGAAATTCATATTGATTATGTTACAAATGGTGTTCATTATCCAACATGGACAGCAGGGGTTTGGCAGCGTTTGTATGAAAAAGAATTTGGTAAGGATTTTTTAAAAGAACAGTCAAATCCCAAGTTTTGGCAAAATATACATAATGTTGCTGATGAAAAGATTTATAAAATTAAAAATAAGCTTAAAAACAATTTGTTGGAGTTTTTAAAAGAAAAGCTTATTGAAGATATGACCGGACGACATGAAGACCCGAAAATTATTTTTAAGACTATCGACTCGTTAAACGAAGAAGCTCTAACAGTTGGCTTTGCAAGGCGTTTTGCTACTTATAAAAGGGCTAATTTGATTTTTTATAATATTGAAAGATTAAAGAAAATTGTTAATGGCGGCAAAGCTGTACGTTTTATTTTTTCAGGCAAAGCCCACCCCAAAGATGTTGAAGGACAAAATCTGATAAAATATATTATTGAAGTATCGAGAATGCCGGAATTTATCGGAAAGATTATTTTCCTGGAAAATTATAATATCAATATTGCAAAAAAACTTATTCAGGGAGTTGATATTTGGTTAAACACACCTAAAAGACCATTCGAAGCTTCAGGTACAAGTGGTGAAAAAGCTGTTATGAACGGAGTTGTAAATCTTAGTATTTTAGATGGCTGGTGGGCAGAAGCATACAAAGAAAATGCCGGCTGGGCTATTAAAGAAGCAAGAACATATAACGACCAGAAATTTCAGGATGAGCTTGATGCCGAAACAATTTATAATATTCTTGAAAATGAAATTATTCCTGTTTATTATAAAAAAAATGAGAATAATATTCCTGCCGAATGGATTTCTTATGTGAAAAATACCATCTCGGAAATTGCTCCGCATTTTACAATGAAACGTATGCTTGATGATTATTATAGGAAGTTTTATAATAAAATGAGCAGCAGGTCAAAAAAATTGCAGGCAAATAATTTTGAAAAAGCTTATGAAATAGCAGAATGGAAAAAGAAAATTAAAAATAATTGGAAAAATATAAAAATTGTTTCTGTTGCATTGCCCGATTCAACACAGAGACCGCTTGTTTTGGGCGATACTTTTAAAGCAGAAATTATTTTGGATTTGAATGGACTTAATGCATCTGATATTGGAGTGGAAGTTCTTTTCGGACAAAAAGAAAACGATAAGGTTGAGGAAATTATGTTTTCAAAAGAACTGAATTTATTGGGATCTAATGAAAATATCACAAAATATTTATGCGAAGTTCCAATATTAAAGCCAGGAGTGTTCGATTACGTATTTAGAATTTTTCCGAAAAACTCTCTTTTGCCACATCGTCAGGATTTTGGTTTGATAAAATGGATTTAATTAGTGTTTGCAAGGACTAATTATGAAGCAAAAGCAATGTAAATGGTATACGGTTTGCCCGATGAAGTATTTCTATGAAAACGGTAAGTTGGATAAAAAATGGATAGAAAATTATTGTCACTGAAATTGGCAGGATTTCGTTCGTTTTTATAAAGAAGAAAATGGAATTTATCACCCTGACAATATGTTGCCAAATGGAGAAATAGATAAAAGTTTATAAACAAATGTGTTTTACAAAGAAATAAATAAATGAAAATTAAAATCGGAATTATTATTTGTGACCGCTGTGACATTTTGGAAAAAACAATAAATTTTAGTAGTGAGAATAAAAAATAATAGTATATTTGTTAAGAAAAATAATATTATATTTGCAAAAGAGAGAAAAACATTTTCAAACAGGGAACTGTTTTTTTGGCAGTCTCTTTTTGAAAATAAATTATAAATTTTTAACGTTCTTTCACACCTTAATTTTCAACTTTTTCTGTAGAATGAATGGTGAGTACCTCACTTCCCTTTCTAACGGTTCTATCTTATGTGGTGAAGTATGTGGTGGAAAATCTACCGGTGAGATTATCAATATAACCGGTATGGCCATTCAAAAAAAAGTTACAGTTTTCGAATTGGTATCTTATCAGATCGGAACACAGCCTTTGTTAACATCAGCGCCCACAAAATATGTTTTATTCAATGCAGCGGAAGGAATTATTACAAAACTTAATAATAGTTCAGATTTATAATGAATTAATATTTAAAGCTTTATAAATACGATAAATAATATAAGGCAATGAAAACAAACAATTTAATTAAAGTATGTGGTTCTATTACCAAAAAAGAATCATTAATTCCTGTAAACTATAACATTCTTAAAAACACTTACGTTGCAGAAGCCAACAATCCTTATTTCGGCTATTATGGAATGGTTCCAGAGCAAGCAAATCCCAATTCCTTATTTTTATTTACGACACATTACTATACTCTAGAAGAAGTTTTGCGATTTACACAGAATATAGATTCATATTACATGGAAAAAGTTAATGTAGCAACGGCATCTCTGGATTTCGGACATCATAAATATTTTGCTATCAGAGTTAAATTTTTTTCTGATTATGAACATATTCATTTGTTGCAAAGCTATTGCATTAAAGAAGGTGTTGAATTCATCAAAAAAGTTCACATGTCTGATTTTGCTTTTGTCAAGGTAAATAAATGCTTTGTTTTAGAAGAAATAGAGGAGGGTATTTATTTTGATAAAAAGGAAGACCATAAAGGATACATTACCATTCCTAAACAAATTAGCAATAGTGAGTTTTTAGATATTTTAATTGATATAAGAAATAATGCTGATTGCAAACTCTTTGATGCTACAATAGGGGCTTTGATAATTAATTCAAGAGTAAAAGATATAATAAGAATTTATTCTGAAAATTTAAATGTTCAATTATTAAAATTCATACAAGAAAGGTTCGCAAAATCCATTCTGAACAAGTAGTGCACTAAAGAAAAATTTCAAAGCATGAGCATATTAACTTATTTTTAGAAAACTAAATATTTATAATCATGAAAGTTACATATTTATGTCCACATTGCAGGGGCGCAATTAATGCCGAGAACAACATCATTTTATCAGCTAAAACCAGTACAAACAAAGTAGGTCTTATACTATTGCATGAAGAAATCGGAAATTATACAAGTGCCTTGAGTTCTTCATTAACTGTTGAAAAAGGTGAAGTTGTAGATTTATTCTGTCCTATTTGTCATAAAAGTTTAAATATCCCAAAGAAAGATGCTTTAGCAAAATATATCAGGATAGATAATGGCATTAAAGAGTCTTATATTATCATTTCAAGGAAATATGGTGAAAAAATTACTTTCAAGGTAGACGAAAATAAACAAGTAGAATCGTATGGGGAAAAGCTAAAAAGGTTTATCGATCCTGAATGGTTTTTATAAGATGATATTATGTTAAAATTTCCGACTTAATAGTATTGGGTTCACATGGGACTAGTGGTTTCAGTAAAGTTTTTATCGGCTCCAACACCGAAAAAATTGTAAGGCTTGCAGATTCACCGGTGTTAACTATTAAAAATGAAATTGATGATTTTGTTATTAATAATATGGTTTTTGCTTCTAATTTTTATGAGGAGTCATACCCAGTTTTTGAAAAGATTAAATTTTTTACCGACATTTATCGCTTCCATATTTATTTACTAAAAGTAATTACACCTAAGGAATTTGAACCCACACCGGTCAGTCAAAAGTTGGTGAACAGTTTTATCAAATTGAATATAAACAGAAATCAAAAATTAATCGTAGCGATTTTTTATCAGAGCAAAGTCTGAAAAAATTAAAACATTTAAATATTAAGAAAATTCATATTCCTTCCTGACCGACGAGTAAAAAGTTTTAAAAATAATTTTTTAAAAAAACTTGCATTATGAACATTTGTTCATTATCTTTGCAGAAATAAATTATAAATAATTTTTAAAAGGAGGTAATTATGCCAGGAGGTGACAAAACAGGACCTGAAGGATTTGGTCCTATGACAGGAAGACGGATGGGTTATTGTGTTGGCAATGATCATCCGGGTTTTGCTAATCTGACTTCGGGATATGGAAGAAGATTTGGCAGAGGTTTTAGAGGTGGGTTTGGTCGTGGAAGAGGAAGGGGTTTTGGATTTGGACGCGATTACGGATATTATTCTGATGAAAATATCCCAAATGTTTCAAACAAAACTTTAATTGAAAATGAGATAAGAATTCTCAAAGATCAATTATCGGTTTTAGAGAAACAACTTTCAGAAAATAAGGAAAATGACTAAACTTACGAAAGCAGGCAATAATTATTGCCTGCTTTATTTTATTTTGAAATAAATTTATTATTAATATAAAAAAGTAAATAAAATGAATAATTCAGGAAAAAATGAAAATCCCGGAAAAGGAAGAGGTCTCGGCCTTGGCGGAGGAAGAGGTCGTAATAAAGGCGGTGCTTTTGGAACAGGAGGCTTTTGTATTTGTGCAAAATGCGGCGAAAAAGTACCACACAAGCGAGGCGTTAAATGTACTACATTAAAATGCCCTAAATGCGGTAAAACAATGATAAGAGAAGAATTGTTAAAAAAATGAAAACAAAATTTAAAGAACTTCTGGAAACCAGCTTTAAATTCAATGGGCATAAATGCCCGGCAATACCTCTTGGTATCAGAGCCGGATTAGCTGCTTTAAGAAAACTCGGAGTAGAAGACACTTCAAACAAAAATCTTTATTGTATTG
>JAUWSB010000018.1 GCA_030610255.1 Bacteroidota bacterium | reverse complement strand
TTAAGTGATAGTTAATAGAAAGTCGGCAGTCGGCAGTCAGCAGTCCATACGGACTCCTTTCAGTCGTCGGCAGTCAGTAGTCAGCAGTCGGCAGTCAGTAGTCGGCAGTCGGCAATCGGCAGTCAGCGATTAATAATAGGCTGAAGACTGAAGACTGAGGACTGAAGACTGAGGACTGAAGACTGAGGACTGAAGACTGGGGACTGAAGACTGATAATTAAAAAACCAATACTTTGCTAAAAAAACAAAGTTTTACAGGATAATGGTATAAATCCCTATATTTGCATAAATGCGAAAACAAAACAAAGCATATCTGTTTGCAATTATAGCAGTACTTTTATGGTCAACTGTTGCATCTGCCTTTAAAATTTCATTACGTTATCTCGATATTTTTCAATTACTGTTTTTTTCTTCATTAGTATCAATTATAGTTTTATTTTGTTTACTGCTTATTCAGCACAAAATTCATCTTCTAAAAAAAATAAGTAAGAAAAACATCCTGAGTTCAGCGATACTTGGTTTTTTTAATCCGTTTTTATATTACCTTGTTTTATTAAAAGCATATTCGTTGCTACAAGCTCAGGAAGCAGGCACCTTGAATTATATTTGGCCCATAGTCCTGGTTTTATTGTCTATTCCCCTTTTAAAGCAAAAAATCAGTTTTGTAAGTTTATTGGCTATTCTAATAAGTTTTGCAGGAATAATAATTATTTCAACACATGGTAATATATTTTCTTTAAAATTTTCAAATACTTTAGGAGTTTGCCTTGCAGTTGGCAGTGCATTTTTCTGGGCTATTTACTGGATTTTCAATATAAAAGATAAACGTGAAATAATTTCAAAGCTGTTCCTGAATTTTGTTTTTGGGTTTATTTATATCTTAATAGCAACATTGATTTTTTCAAAAATAGAATTTCCTGTATTAGAAGGGATTCTTGGTGTTACATACTTAGGATTATTTGAAATGGGAATTACTTTTGTAATTTGGCTGAAAGCCCTGAAACTTTCAACAACCACAGCCAAGGTCAGCAATCTTATTTATATTGCACCATTTGTTTCACTTATTGTTATTCGTTTTGCTGTGGGTGAACAAATACGAATTTCAACTGTTGCAGGACTAATTTTCATTATTGGCGGTATTTTACTTCAACAATTCAGCAATAAATCAAAAGTTAACTAAAAATAATTCATTTATCTTTGCAGGTAAATGAACAGGAAAAAAGTAGCATTTAAAACATTTGGCTGTAAGCTGAATTTTTCAGAAACATCTGCAATTTCAAGAAAGTTTAAGCATAATGGATTTGATGTTGTTGATTTTAAGGATAAGGCAGATATTTATGTGATAAATTCTTGTACGGTTACTGCAAATGCAGAAAAGAAATGTAAAGCTGCTATCAGGCAATCAAACAGAAGAAACCCGGATGCAAAAATTGCTGTAATCGGCTGTCTCTCACAGCTAATTCCTGATGAATTAAAAAAATTTCATCAAGTGGATTTTGTGCTTGGAAGTAATGAAAAATTTAATCTATTGGATTGCATAAAAAACATTGAAAATTCTGATAAAGCTGCTCAGAAATATGTATTTACTAATAAAATCAGTGAAATCACCGGGTTTATTCCCTCCTACTCTTCCGGTTACAGAACACGTTCGTTTTTAAAGATCCAGGATGGCTGCGATTATTATTGCTCATATTGCATAATTCCTTATGCAAGAGGGCACAGCCGAAGTGATACAATTGCTAATTCAACAAAGCTTGCGAAAGAAATCGCGAAAAAAGGGATTAAAGAAATTGTATTAACAGGCGTTAATATCGGGGATTTTGGGAAAAATAATAATGAAAACTTTTATGAACTTATCTGCGAACTTGACAAAATTGAAGGTATTGAGCGATACAGGATTTCATCAATTGAGCCCGATTTACTCTATGACGAAATTATTGATTTTGTTGCCGGTTCTAAAAAATTCCTTCCGCATTTTCATATACCGTTGCAATCAGGCTCAAACAAAATTTTAAACTTGATGCACAGAAAATACAACAGGGAATTATTTGCCGGCAGAGTTGACAAAATTAAACTATTAATGCCTCATTCTTGCATAGCAGCCGATGTAATTGTTGGCTTTCCCGGAGAATCCGATAACGATTTTATTGATACATATAATTTTATTGAATCTATTGATATAACTTATGCCCATGTGTTTTCATATTCGGAACGCCCAGGCACACTCGCTCAAAAACTACCTGATAAAATTTCGAATAAAATAATTAAAAAAAGAAGTCGTGAATTGCAAAATTTATCAGCAAAAAAGAAAAAATATTTTTACCAGCAAAATATAAATCGTAGTTTCAAAGTTTTATTTGAATCGGATATGGATAATGGGTTTATGCACGGATTTACCGAAAATTATATTAAAGTTAAAACAAAATACAATCCCAAACTAATTAATCAAATAATACTGGTTGAACTTAAGAATTTAGATGAAGATAATGTATATGTTTTTGATGTTTAATATAAAATGTCTAACAGGTTAAATTAAAGGTAAGCGTTCACAAAACGCTGAAATTGGAAATCCATACGGACAAGTTTAGAAATTAGAAAAAAATGAAAAGGGTTTACGAATTAGAGGTTTACCCCGTTGGATACTTAATATGTTGGTGATAACTCATTATTAGAAGTTATTACCCTATGGGGTTTACAAACTTTCGGAAGAATTGTCTAATTTGGTTTGGTACGATTTTGACAAGTGTAACAAAAAGGCTCAAAATAATAATTGAAAAACTTGTTACAAATTTGAATGCGTTTATCAACAGCACAAAAATATGATAACATAAATTTCCAATTTCTAATTTTTAATTTCAAACTGTGAACGGTTACAATTTACCAAATTAATAATAAAAAATAATCCAAAGATATGTATCCCAAATTAAGTGATATTATAAACGACATTTTCGGTACGAATATAAATCTTCCGATTCAGAGTTATGGTTTTTTTGTTGCCCTTGCATTTATAATTGCAGGAACAACATTATTTCTTGAACTTAAAAGAAAAGAAAAAGAAGGTCTTTTAAAACCTCAGAAAAAGAAAGTTTTAAAAGGCAAACCTGCAAGTACACAGGAAATTGTCATTTCTATGATTATTGGATTTATTTTAGGATTCAAAATTGTTGAGATATTTTTTAATTACAGTTTTTTTGCTGATAACCCCCAGGAATTTTTATTTTCCACCGAAGGTAATTTTTGGGGAGGACTAATTTTTGGAATAGCTTCGGGATATTATACTTACAGAAAAAAACAAAAGACAAAATCAGATAAGCCTGAGTGGGTTGAAGAAACCATCCATCCATACCAGCTAACAGGCATGATAATTTTAGTTGCTGCAATATCCGGAATTATCGGTGCTAAAATTTTTCACCAGTTAGAAAATTTTGACGATTTTTTATCTGATCCTGTTGGTTCATTATTATCATTTAGCGGATTAACTTTTTACGGCGGACTGATTGTTGCAACTTTTGTTGTAATTTATTATGCAAAAAGGAATAATATTTCATGGGTTTATTTAGCCGATGCCATTGCACCTGCCTTGATGATTGCTTATGCAATAGGCCGGATCGGTTGTCAGGTTTCAGGCGATGGCGATTGGGGAATAGTTAACTTAGCCACAAAACCCGAATGGCTTAGCTTTCTTCCCGACTTTCTGTGGGCTTATGATTATCCGCATAATATTTTAAATCAGGGGATTCCGATTGAAGGATGTATTGGTGATCATTGTTTTAAACTGGCTCAGCCTGTTTTTCCCACTCCTGTATATGAAACTACAATATGTTTTATTTTATTCCTGATTCTTTGGTTTATCAGAAAAAAATTAAAAGTTTCTGGTATGCTTTTCGCAATTTACCTGATTTTAAATGGTATTGAACGTTTTTTTATTGAAAAAATCAGAGTTAACGAAACTTATAATATCTTTGGAAAAGAAATAACACAGGCTGAAATCATATCTGTGGTATTTATTATCGCGGGGATACTTGGAATATGGTATTTTGTAAAAAGATATAAAAAAAGCAAAAATGTAACCAATCAGTTCAATGAACGTTAGTTTGTAAATGGAAATATGCCGAAAGCAATACCATAACGCAGTAAAACGCAAGATATCCATACGGATTCGCTTTGCTTCAAAAGATAAAAGTAAAAAGTAAAAAGTCTTTAAATGAACTTAGAATTAATCACGATACAGGTTTGTAATTTGTGCCGTTCAGTTGGCCGTTTTATAAAAAATGAGTTACGAAATATCAAATCTTCTGATATTGAAGAAAAAAGTGCACATAATTTCGTGACTTATGTTGATAAAACCGCTGAAGATAGATTGATGGGCGAATTATTAAAAATATTACCTGAAGCCGGATTTATTGCCGAAGAAAATCAAAAAACAAAAAAAGGAGAAAGATACAACTGGATTATTGACCCTTTAGATGGAACTACAAATTTTATTCACTCTATTCCTCTCTTTTCAATAAGCATTGCCTTAATGGAAGGTAATGAAATAATCTCAGGTGTGATTTATGAGATAAATTTACAGGAATGTTTTTATACCTGGAAAAACAGTCAGGCATTTTTAAACCGAACGCCAATAAAAGTTTCTGAAACCACAAATCTAAATAATTCTTTATTGGCAACGGGTTTTCCGTATTATGATTACAGCAAGCTTGATCAGTATCTTGAATTATTTAAATATTTTATGGAAAACACCAGGGGCATCAGGCGTTTAGGTTCAGCATCAGTTGATTTGGCTTATGTTGCCTGTGGCAGGTTTGACGGCTTTTATGAGTATGGACTTAGTCCGTGGGACGTTGCTGCAGGAGCTTTGATTGTGCAACAAGCAGGTGGTAAAGTATGCGATTTTTCAGGTGATAAAAATTACATATTCGGAAAAGAGATAATTACCTCTAATCAAAATATTTTTAAGGAATTTTTAAATGTGATTAAGAATTATTTTGGATAAAATGCCAAAAATGTCTATTATTGCCGATTAATTTTTCTGATCATTGATATATAAATATTTGTATGGGTATTTTTAATAATTTTAAGGGGAAATTTAAATTTTCAGGAGTATCTGTAAAAGACAGTCCTTCAAGAAGCTTAACCAAAGCATTAAGTTATAGAATATTAGCCACGTTTACTACTTTTGTTATCAGTTTTATTGTTTTTAGAAGATATACTGAAAAAACCATTGAAGATAGTATTGGAAACGCTACAGTTATAGCAAGTGTTGAATTTGTTGCCAAAATAATATTTTATTATTTACATGAACGTTTATGGACAAATATAAAATGGGGAAAATATTGGCGACGAACTTACTGGAGAAGAAGAGCATGGAGAAAATTATACAGAAAACTTCATAAAGACCAAAATCAGTCATGACACATTTTAATTTATTTAAAGTAAAACAAACCTGTAAAATACTATTTGCGTTAATTTTTTATTTTAGTGTATTTACTGTTTTTGGATTTCCAGATGGTTCTGACAATTCTTCATCAGATGACAAAAAAACATTTCTTGTTTACAAATATGATATAAAAGAAGAAATTGCCCCTCCTGTCCTGAGAAAAACTCAGAATGCTTTTAAAATTGCCAGAGATACTAATGCCGACCTGATACTAATTCACATGAACACTTATGGTGGCTTGCTTGATGCTGCCGATTCAATACGTACAATAATTTTACATTCAAAAATTCCGGTATATGTGTTTATTGATAATAATGCAGCATCGGCAGGAGCATTGATATCAATAGCATGTGATAGTATTTATATGCGACCCGGAGCTAATATCGGAGCTGCAACGGTTGTGAGTCAAACAGGTGAGGCTTTGCCCGATAAATACCAGTCATACATGCGTTCAATGATGCGCTCAACCGCCGAAGCCAGCGGAAGAGACCCTGAAATCGCACAAGCTATGGTTGACCCCCGAATAGTTATTCCCGGAATTATTGATTCAGGTATGGTTTTAACTTTTACTACTTCAGAAGCTATTAAAAACGGCTTTTGTGAAGGAAAAGCCGAAAGTATTAAAGAAGTTTTAAAATTATCAGGTGTTGAAGAATATGAAATTATTGAACAAACTTTATCACCTATAGATAAAATTATTGGTTTTCTTATCAATCCTTTTGTAAGCGGAATTTTGATAATGATAATTATCGGTGGAATTTATTTTGAACTGCAAACACCGGGGATTGGCTTTCCGTTGGCAGCAGCATTAATTGCAGCATTGTTGTATTTTGCACCTCTTTATATTGAAGGATTGGCAAATAACTGGGAGATATTAATTTTTATTGTCGGAATAATTTTAATTGCTGTTGAGATTTTTGCCATACCGGGATTTGGAGTTACAGGTATACTCGGAATAATCCTCGTTGTAGTGGGATTAACGCTAAGTATGGTTGGTAAGTTTAGTTTTGATGGTGAAATTACTGGACTGAGTGAACTTGTTAAGGCGTTTTTTATTGTAATTATTGCGATATTCTTAGCACTGATAAGCTCGTTTTACACGAGCAAAAAGCTTTTTACAACAACTATATTCGGACAGCTGGCTTTAAATACGACCCAACAGGCTGATGAGGGATATACTTTCTCTGATAATTTTTATGTAGAAATGCTTAATAAGCAAGGTGTTGCCAAAACAAACCTTCGTCCGGCAGGTAAAGTTGAAATTGACGGTGAAATTTTTGATGCAACAGCAATAACCGGTTTTATTGAAAAAGGTGATAAAATCAGCGTAATTAAATATGAAACAGGGCAGCTTTTTGTGATAAAGATCTGAAAAATATTAAATTACGAGTAACTAATCAGTGCATTGATAAATATAGTTCACAGAATATTCTTTGTTAAATGTTATAGGTTATTAGTTATATATTATATATTACATACTAAATTACAGGAAGTGAAAAATAAAATTATATGCTTTTAACCAATAACTTATAACTTACAACTATTATCTTGACATTAATTAGTGTCCGTCCATAAAGTCAGACAAATTTTGAAATAAAGCACCAAATAACAAAAAACCCGCCCGAATGACTGAAGTCCTTCAGTCGGGCGGGCAAATGACAAATAAATTACAAATATCAATGATCAAATGACTGAAACTGTTTTGGTCATTGAATTTTTGGTCATTGAGATTTATCCATACGGACAAGTTTTGTATTTTGGTGCTTGTAATTTGTTATTTTAAAAAATTCTAAATGCTTAGTGCAAAGTGCATGGAAAAATACAATAATAATTTCTAACATCATGGGCACAAGAATAGAACTAATTCAAGGTGATATAACACAATTAAAAGTTGATGCAATTGTTAATGCAGCAAACAAAACACTTTTAGGCGGTGGTGGTGTTGATGGTGCAATCCACAGGGCTGCAGGACCGGAATTAAAAGATGAATGCAGAAAACTTAATGGCTGCAATACAGGACAGGCAAAAATAACCAAAGGATATAATTTGCCCGCTAAATATGTAATTCATACGGTAGGACCCGTTTGGAACAGCGGCTTGGAAAATGAAGAACTACAATTAACAAATTGTTATATCAACAGCTTGAAACTTGCTAAAGAATATGATTGTAAATCAATTGCTTTTCCGAATATCAGCACAGGTGTTTACAGGTACCCAAAAGAACTTGCTGCTGATATTGCAGTCAAGGAAGCAAGATTATTCCTTAAAAACAATACATTAATTGAAAAAGCTGTTTTTGTTTGCTTTGATGAGGAAAATTATAAAATATATAAAAATTTGCTGAAGTAATTAATTTATTATTGAGTCTGGTTTAAAAAGTAAAAATTTGCAATGATAGCCATCGGATGACTTTCTAATTAATTGATACACAGTTTGATTTTTTTGACGATTTTTGATTATTAGTCATCCGATGGCTTTTTAGATTGGACTCATTATTATTTAAACAGAAATGTAATTTTCAAGACTTAAACAAACATTCGTTCCGAATTTAATTCCTGAATTAATAATTTTATCCCATTGTTTTGCTTCAATACAGTTTATATCTTCTATTTTAATATTATTTTTCAGAATTGAAAAGATAATCCCTGCATTGAAATTATCGCCTGCACCAATAGTAGATACCGGAGATATTTGGGGTACTGCATACTGTTTTGAATAATCTGATGTTTGCAAATATACTCCACCTGCGCCGGCTGTATAGATTAAGTTTCTGCAATTATTACTTGTAATTAATTTATAAGCATCAGCAGGATTGGAAATATCAAAGATTACATTAAAATCTTCATCAGATGCCCGTACAATATCGGCAAATGAAATATTCTCATAAATAAAATCAAGATATTCAGGTAATTCTTTTTTATGTGGTTCTCTTATATTTGGGTCGTAAATTATTATTGCATTTTTTTCCTTTGCAGATGAAATAAACTCAATTAATGGACGCCGTACTTCTTTGGTAAGCGAATAAAACGAACCGAATAAAACTATATCATCTTTGTTGATTTCAGGAAATTTGATATTTAATCTTTTATCTGGATAAAATTTATAAAATGAATATTCGGCATCTTTATTTTCATCAAGGAAAGCAAGTGATATTGCTGACTTTCCATTTTTATACCTGTAAATATATTCGGTTGAGACCTTATTCGTTACGAGAAATTTATCAGTAACACATCCAACAGTATCATTTGCAAATTCACTAATAAAGTAAACGGGAATATTTAATCTGCCAAGCGAGATTGCCGTGTTAAGCATAGCACCGCCGGGCTTTGCTGATACAGGTTCAAAATTTCGAAAAATAATGTCATAAACGGTTTCACCTATAGTATATACTTTTCTCATAAAGGAACTAAATAGTGTCAGTCCATAAAGTCAAGTGTTTAGTTCAGAATGTTCGCTATCGAGGCTTTCGAAGTCTTAAAAATCAGGAGTCCGTACGGATGACTGTTTTTTTAGACGAGAGTAACGAAGATAGCGGACATTATGGACAAACACTTCTAGAGCGGAAAACGGGGCTCGAACCCGCGACCCTCAGCTTGGGAAGCTGATGCTCTACCACTGAGCTACTTCCGCAGATCTAATTTATTTGCAAATTTATTAAATCATAAAATATTATGCAACTTTAATATTTCATTTGTTAAGGTTGCTAACCTTTTTTTAGGTTAGTAACCTTTGTTTAATTAATTTCTGTCTATAAAGTCAGACAAATTTTGAATTAAAGCACCAAATAACAAAAAACAAATAGCAAATAATTTCGAAATATCAATGATAAAATGACCGAAACTGTTTTGGTTATTGAATTTTTGAACATTGTAATTTATTTGATATTTGGTGCTTGTAATTTGTGATTTTTAATATTTGTTTTTACTTTCGGACTTTATAGACAGATACTAATAAAAAAAATATCAGGGTTACCAACCTAAAAAAAAGCTTGGCAACCGCCTTACTTCTAACTCAACCTTAGCCTTATCATTAGCCTTAGCCTTACGACTGAAAGGAGTCCGTATGGAGCCTCAGCCTCTATATTAAATTCTCACAACAAGATAAAAATTTTAAAAATACTCTTTATAATATAATAATTTTTATATTTGTTGAATTATTACAGAAAATTAGAAAAGTCAATAAAATGAACAAAAAATTTTCTAAAATCAAAGAACTTGACGGAAAGCAATTATATTACAGCTTTCTGGCAGGTGCACAACGAATTTTTGATAATCAGAAATTACTAAATAAAATAAATGTATTTCCGGTTCCTGATGCCGATACAGGAACCAACATGGCTTCCACAATGCGTTCAATTACTGACACATCCATTCCTACAGGAAGTTTAAAGCAAACTGCAACTGCATTAGCTGATGCTGCTTTAGTGGGTGCCAGAGGTAACTCAGGTATTATCTTTGCCCAGTTCCTTTACGGATTTAGTAATGAAATAAAAACCGAAAAAAATATTAATGTTAATTCCTTTGCCGAGATAATAGATAAATCTGTTGACTATGCTTACGAAGCTATTGCCAATCCTGTTGAAGGTACAATTATTACTGTAATTAAAGACTGGGCTGAATCTGTTAATAACCTTAAAGATAAAATTGATGATTTTAAAAAATTAATAACCGATTCTTATCAAAAAGCTAAGCAATCATTGATTGAAACAACAGAAAAACTTGAGGTTTTAAAAAAAGCAAATGTTGTTGATGCCGGTGCAAAAGCTTTTGTTCTTTTCCTTGAAGGTATGATTGATTTTTTTAAACATGGCGAATTAAAACAAATTTTATCTTCAAGAAACATTGTAAAAGTCAGCACTGATGAAATTGACATGATGCCGCATGATGAAATTACTTTTAGATATTGTACCGAGGCTTTGTTAGTTGGTGATAATCTGAACAAGCAAAAAATAATAAATAAAATTGAAAAATACGGTGATTCCATTGTTGTTGCAGGCTCTCCCAAAAAATTAAGAATTCATATTCATACTGATGAACCTGCAGAAATCTTTTTATCATTATATGATCATGGTTCAATTGCTTATCAGAAAGTGGATGACATGGTTTTTCAAAACGAGATACTTCATAACAGGAAAACAAAAATTGCACTTGTAACCGATTCCACTTCTGATTTGCCTCAGGACATTATCGAAAAATATCAGATTCATATTGTTCCGCTTTCAGTGCATTTTGGCGATAATTATTACCTTGACGGTGTAACAATTACTCCTAATCAATTTTACAAACTTCTTAATAAGTCAGAAGTTTATCCAAGTACAGCACAACCGGCATTTAAGGATTTTTCAAATAAATATTCGTATCTAAGTACTCTATATGAGTCAATTATTGCTATACACATCAGCAAAGAAATGAGCGGAACATGGCAAAACAGCAGAAAAGCTGCTAAGACAATTAGTAGTCATACGAAAAATAATATATCGGTCTTAAACTCAAAAAGGTTATCCAACGGCCTTGGGTTAATTTTGTTAAGAGCTGCTAAAGCTATTGAAAATGGTGCCACTTATGATGACATCCTGAACAACATGGATAAATGGATAGAAAACTCTAAAATGCTGATTAGTTCAAAAACTATTAAATACATGGTTAAAAGCGGAAGAGTTAGTGCAATGAAGGGATTTATCGGCAAACTTTTAAACCTGAAACCTATTGTTGTTGTTAATGATGAAGGAAAGACAGAATTAATTGGCAAACCTTTTACAGAAAAAGGAAGTATGAGAATTGTTATGGATGAAGCAAAAAAATTGATTAAGACGGGAAAAGTTTGGGAATATGCTGTATCACATGCCAATAACATAAAAACAGCAAACTGGTATGCTAAACAGCTTGAAGATTTAATTGGAAAAAAACCTGTATTTATTCGTGAAGTTACTCCTGTTTTGGGTGTTAATGTCGGACCTGGTGTTGTTTCCGTAGCAATTATGATGAAATGATTAATAAAGAACTGATTGATCCGAAAAGCATTGTAGTAGTAGGCGGGTCAAACAATATTCAAAAACCCGGAGGAAAGGTTTTAAAAAATTTAATTGACGGGAATTTCAAAGGTGATCTTTATGTTACCAATCCTAAAGAAACCCTTGTTCAGGGGATAAAATGTTACCAATCACCGGCAGAATTACCTGATGTAGATTTAGCTATCATTGCAATTGCCGCACAATATGTTCCGGCAACAGTTGAATTGCTTGCTCAATTAAAAAATACTAAAGCATTTATAATTCTTTCAGCAGGTTTCAGCGAGGTTGAAGGAAATGAAGAAGGGAAAATTTTTGAAAAAGAAATTGTTGAGTCAATTAATAATGTTAATGGTTCTTTAATAGGTCCGAATTGCATCGGCATTATTACTCCTAATCACAACAGTGTTTTTACATTACCAATTCCGAAATTAGCTGTCAAAGGTTGCAGTTTAATATCCGGCTCCGGTGCTACTGCATGTTTTATTATTGAATCAGGAATTCCAAAAGGATTAACATTTTCAAGTGTTTTTTCGGTTGGCAACAGTGCCCAAATGGGTGTTGAAGAGATTCTCAAATTCATGGACGAGACTTATGATCCTGAAAACAGTGCCGATATTAAACTACTTTACATTGAAAATATTGACAAACCTCAAATGCTTCTTAAGCATGCATCCTCTCTTATCCGCAAAGGATGTGAGATTGCAGCGATAAAAGCAGGTTCATCCGAAGCAGGCATCCGTGCTGCCTCATCTCACACCGGAGCTCTTGCAAGTTCTGACCTGGCTGTTGATGCACTATTCCGAAAGGCAGGAATAGTAAGATGTTATAGCAGGGAAGAATTAATCAGTGTTGCATCGGTATTTATGCATAAAAGACTAAAAGGAAAAAATATTGCAATTATCAGTCATGCCGGCGGTCCTGCAGTTATGCTTACGGATGCTCTTTCAAAAGGAGGTCTTGAAGTTCCTCATATTGATGGTTTGGCAGCAAATGAGCTTTTAGAAAAATTAAACCCGGGTTCATCTGTTGGCAATCCGATTGATTTTCTTGCAACCGGCACAGCAGAACAATTAGGAACTATTATTGATTACGTTGATGAAAAATTTGACAACATTGATGGTATGATTGTAATTTTTGGTACACCTGGTTTATATAAGATTTTTGATGTTTATGAGTTTCTTGATAAAAAGATGAAAACTGCCAAAAAGCCGATTTATCCTGTGCTTCCATCTATCGAGACTGCCAAGGATGAAGTTACGGAATTTATTTCAAAAGGCAGAATTAATTTTCCTGATGAAGTTGCTTTGGGTTATGCTCTTGCAAAAGTTTTTTATACACCCGAACCTGCACCTGAAAAAATTGTTTTACCTGAAGTGAATAGAAAAACCATTAGAAAAGTTATTGATAATACAAATGAAGGCTACCTCTCCCCTGCCGGAATACAGGAATTACTTGATGCAGCAGGAATTTCGAGAGTAAGTGAAGCTATTGCAAAAACAAAAGCTGATGCAGAAAAGTTTGCTTCTGAATTAGGATTTCCTGTTGTTATGAAAGTAGTTGGTCCCATTCATAAATCAGATGTTGACGGTGTGGTTCTTGATATTATCGATATTGAAACAGCAGGTGAAGAATTTGACAGAATGATGAAGATTAAAGATACTTCTGCTGTTCTAATCCAACCTATGCTTTCAGGTGTTGAATTATTTGCAGGAGCTAAATATGAACCCAAATTCGGTCATTTGATTTTATGTGGTTTAGGTGGAATTTTTATTGAAGTCCTTAAAGATGTAAAAGCCGGATTATCCCCACTATCATTAGAAGAAGCCCGAAACATGATAAAAAATCTGAGCGCTTATAAAATTATTAAAGGCATTAGAGGACAGGAAGGTGTTAATGAAGAAAAATTTGCCGAAACAATTGTACGCGTTTCAGCCCTTCTTGAAGCTGCTCCGGAAATTATTGAATTGGATATAAATCCATTGTTGGGAAATATGGAAAAAGTTGTTGCAGTTGATGCAAGAATCAGAATAAATCATAAAAACTAAAAAAATTATTTTAGTTGCCGGAAAAAAACCTCCAGTAGTATAATTTTTTCAACTAATCAGTTTGTTAATCAATGGTCTGGCTTTGAGAATAAATCTTAAACATGGTATAGGGGAATAAAGGTATAAAGGTATAATGGTATAAAGGTATAAAGGAAATACGTTTATAATGTAAAGACGAAGTCTTGAAGTTTAAACAGGTCCAATATTTCCCTTATTTCCCATACAACTGCAAGGCGTATGGATTTCACATTATTTCCCTTATTTCCCCTATTTCCCTTATTTCCCAGTTCAATAATAATTTGTTAAGAATTTTCATTGTTATTTTAATACTGATTTTTTCCAAAAATTCAAAAAATTTATTTTGATACTTAAACATTATTATTAAATTTGGGAAAAAATTTTAACATTCTAAGCATGAAAGAAACACCAATAAATCACGAAGTTGTTAGCAAGAAAATAAAAGAGAGTAAACTTCATAAAATCGGAAGGGCTTCAATCAGGGAACTTTTAAAGGTTGTTAGTCAAATTGAAGAAGAAACCGGACATAAATTTATCAGGATGGAAATGGGTGTCCCGGGTTTAGATGCTGTTAAGATTGGTGTGGATGCAGAAATTAAAGCATTAAAAAAAGGAGTAGCTTCAAAGTATGTTAATATTGAAGGTATTCCTGAATTTAAAAATGAAGGGCAACGTTTTGTAAAATTATTTCTGAACATTGATGTTCGCAAGGACGGATGCATCCCAACAGTTGGTTCTACTTCAGGGAGTTTTGCGACATTTATGACTATGGGAAATATGACGGAAAAACCATACAAACATCTGTTTATTGACCCCGGCTTTCCCCTTCATAAGCAGCAATTAAGAGCACTGAATTTAAATTTTGAAGGTTTTGATATTTATGATTATCGTGGTGATAAATTAAAGAATAAACTTGAATCATATCTTAAAAATGGTGATATTACTTCCATTTTATATTCAAACCCAAACAATCCTTCATGGATTTGTTTTACAGATAAAGAACTGAAAATTATTGGTGAGCTGGCAAATAAACACAATGTCATTATAATGGAAGACCTTGCTTATTTTGGTATGGATTTCAGGAAAGATTATTCCACACCCGGCGAACCACCTTATCAACCGACTGTAGCCCAATATACTGATAATTACATTTTATTAATCTCAAGTTCCAAGGCATTCAGTTATGCGGGTCAGCGTTTGGGAATGTTAGTAATTTCTGATAAAATATTTAATTCAAAATATCCGAAATTAAAGCAAAGTTACAATTCAGATATTTTCGGTCAGGCATTGATTTATGGTTCACTTTATGCAATCAATGCTGGAACATCACATTCACCTCAATATGCAATTGCAGCTATCTTTAAAGCTGTTAATGATAAAAAAATCAATTACAGGGAAGCTGTCCTTGAATATGCTGAAAGAGCCAAGATCATGAAAAAGTTATTTACTGATAACGGCTTTAAAATAGTTTATGATAAAGATGAAGACAATCCCATAGCAGATGGATTTTATTTTACATTTTCTTATCCTGGTTTTACAGGTGAAGAATTGCTTGAAGAATTACTTTATTACGGAATCAGCGGAATATCATTAGCTATTACAGGAAGCAAAAGATTAGAAGGATTAAGAGCATGTGTTTCATTAGTGCATAAAAGCCAGTTCCCTGACCTTGAGCACCGCCTGAAAAAATTTCACAAACATCATCCGGTTAAATAATTTTAATTTTTATTTTACTCAACAGGAAAGTAAATCTTTGTTTCCCATTTAGTTGAATCGGGTTCTTTTGTCGGGCATGTTATATATACTTCCCATGGATAACCATCTATTACTTTTCCAAATTCAATGATATATTCATCAATGGCTTCATAAGTTTTTTCGAATGTACTGTAAGGACCATAATGTGTAGCTGTTACAACATTTCCGGGAGCTAATTCAGTTGCCAAAATTCTTCCTTTTCCCTTATATTCTTTAGCGACAGGAAAGCCTGCTTCAAGAACGACTATTTCTCCCGGATCCCAGTTATAATATTTTGCATACGGCGGGCCTGTCATTTGTAAGCGATAACGCATTATGTATCCCATAAGCTCACTGTACAATTCTCCAAATTTTTGCTGCAAATCCTGCATAAATGCAGAGTCTTTAATAGCCAATGTGTTCTGGCCTTCAAAATATTCTTCGGTGATTTCAGGGTAAAAGATTATTGCTTCGCATACATTTTGTAAATTTTCCAAACCTTTTTTCTGAATAGGTTTCATCATGCCATTAATAAAAAGACCTGCCCATCTTCCAAACGGATATGGTAAATCTAGAATAATGGTTTGCCAGGTAACTTTAACTCCGTCGCCGGCTTCTTCAAAAGTCCAGATCTCTTCAGCCCCTCCTTTTTCTAAAAAGTCTAAAGAATTTTTGATTTTGCTGTAAGGTACACTTTCAACAATTGTAAGGCTTCCGTCGCCCATTGTTCCGCCTGTCCAGATATATTTTGCTCCTATACTTAAATCCGGACCTTCAAAAGTAATAATTGATGCTGTATCAATCTCTTTATAAGGTGACCATACGTCCCTGTTTTTTAATTTGTTAACTTGTTTGAATACAACATTGGGTTTTTGATTAATAGTTATTGATTCTTCAACTACAACCTTTGAAGGTAAAAAGATACCAATAACTAAAAACAGAATTATAATTATCAAAATTATAATCCCAATAATTTTTAATGCTTTCATAATTTTTTGGTTTTGGTTCACAACAAAAATATAATAATTATTAAAAAAAACCAAAAAATTGTCTTTGTTTAAAACTTTATTTGAAAATAACACTATTGGAATTTTGTTTTTAGTATTTTTGAACCATGGAAGAATTAGTAAAAAAGCCACAGGAAAATAACCGGAAAAGAATTAAAAGGACGCCGGTTACACAAAATTTCCCGGAACACGGAAAAGTTCCTCCCCAAGCCATTGACCTTGAAGAAGCAGTATTAGGTGCCATCATGCTTGAAAAAGATGCACTCACTGCTGTAATTGATATTTTAAAACCAGAAATATTTTATAAAGAATCTCACCAGATTATTTACAGGGCTATTACACGCCTGTTCGCAAAATCAGAACCTATTGATATTTTAACGGTTACAAACGAATTAAAAAAAAGCGGCGAACTGGAACTTGTCGGTGGTCCTTATTATATTACACAACTTACCAACCGGATTGCTTCTACAGCAAATGTTGAATATCACTCACGTATCATCTCTCAGAAATTTATACAGCGTGAGTTGATTCGTATTTCATCCGAAATAATTAAAGATGCCTTTGAAGATACTACGGATGTTTTTGACTTGCTTGACAAAGCCGAACAAAATCTGTTTTCTGTTAGCGAAACCAACCTGCGAAGAAATTATGATAATATGCAATCACTGATTTCAGAAGCTATCAAAGAAATTGAAGCAGCAAAAGATTCCACAGATCACTTAAAAGGTATCCCTTCGGGTTTTACTCGACTTGACAGGATTACTTTAGGATGGCAAAAATCCGAACTTATCATTATAGCTTCACGTCCGGGTATGGGTAAAACAGCACTTGCACTTTCTATGGCAAGAAACGCAGCAGTTGATTTTAATAAGCCGATAGCTTTATTCTCACTTGAAATGTCATCAATACAATTAGTAACACGACTGATATCTTCTGAAACACAGCTATCTGCTAATAAACTTAAAAGAGGTACTCTTGCTGAACATGAATGGCACCAACTTAACGCAAAGATCAGCGGTCTGATTGATGCCAATCTGTTCATTGACGACACTCCTGCCCTCACTGTTTTTGAATTACGTGCAAAAAGCCGTCGGCTGAAAGCCCAGCATAACATAGAATTGATAATTATTGATTACCTTCAACTGATGTCAGGAACAGGTGAAGCCAGAGGAAACCGTGAACAGGAGATCAGTAATATCTCACGTTCATTAAAAAGCCTTGCAAAAGAACTGAATATTCCTATTATTGCCCTTTCACAACTAAGCCGTGCTGTTGAAACACGTGGTGGCACTAAAAAACCTATCCTTTCCGACCTTAGAGAATCAGGTGCTATTGAACAGGATGCCGATATGGTATTATTTATCTACCGCCCTGAATATTATAATATTGAAGAATATGAAGATGGAAACACTACTACCGGAATAGCTGAGATAAATATTGCCAAAAACCGTAACGGACCATTAGCTGATATACGTCTCAGATTTATTAAGAATTATGCAAAATTTGTTGATATTGAACCCGATGAATATGAATCTTTCGATAGTCAGAATATAAACCTGAATATTGATAATAAGCAAACCATTCATACTATTCCTTCTAAAATGAATGATATGGAGGATGAAGAAACTACCCCTTTTTAAAAATATTACTTTAGTTAGTTGAATAAAATTATTAAAGCACATCTGGCAATTATTGGGGCAAATGTAATTTTCGGACTGAATTATATAATTGCCAAAGGAATAATGCCCGATTATCTCGCCCCAAAGGCAATAATTCTTTTAAGAGTTACCGGTGCTGTAATTTTTTTCTGGCTGTTTCACAATGCTTTCGTAAAAGAAAAAGTTGAAAAACGAGATCTCATAAAACTGTCTGTTTGTGGTATATTCGGGATAGCTATAAATCAAATATTATTTTTTGAGGGCTTAAATCTCACAACTCCAATCAATTCATCAATTATAATAACTTCAATACCAATTCTTGTTCTGATATTTTCAAACTTATTAATAAAAGAAAATATCACCCTCTATAAGATTATAGGAATAGCTTGCGGAACAACCGGTGCTTTGATAATTATATTGCTTCAGGGAAACATTTCTCTTAAATCAGATACTTTTACCGGAAATTTGTTCATATTATTAAACTCCATATCATACGCTTTATATATGGTTCTTTTAAAACCGCTAATGATAAAATACAAAGCAATTACGGTTATGAAATGGACATTTTTTTTCGGATTAATATTCATAATACCATTTTGTATAAAACCTGCCCTAAATGCAGACTGGCAATCTATTCCGGTTAATATCTGGTTTTCAATATCGTTTGTTGTAATTGCCACGACTATACTTGCATACCTGCTGAATAATTATTCACTGAAATATGTAAATCCGATTGTAACGGGTTCATATACTTATTTACAACCATTTATAGCTACTGTGGTTGCATTGTTACTCGGAAAGGATACTCTTACAATTCAAGAAGTTATTTCAGCTATTTTAATCTTTTCAGGAGTTTATTTTATAAGTATCCGTAAAAAGAAAAAATATTTGTAAATCTTTAATCATTTTATAGTAAATTTGAATTTCAATAAATCACAGGTTTTAAATTTGCTTATCATGTATAAATTTCGTTATTTAAAAATTATCAATAATTTAAAAATGCTTTGCTTTTTAAGCTTATTTCTCTTTACTATGTGTAATGCTCAAAATACTTCACAAACCGGTCTTGACGAAAAACGCAAGACAATGGTTCGTAATCAGATTCAATGGCGCGGAATAAACAACCGTCAGGTTCTGGAAGCAATGCTTAAAGTTCCGAGGCATAAGTTTGTTCCCGATATGTATATTGAATATGCTTATGAAGATACTCCGCTACCAATCGGAGACGGACAAACAATATCACAGCCATACATTGTTGCTTTTATGACTGATGAACTGGAATTAAAACCAAGTGATAAAGTGTTGGAAATCGGCACCGGTTCGGGTTATCAGGCTGCTGTTCTGGCTGAAATATGTGATATGGTTTACACAATTGAGATTTTTGAATCGCTTGGCTTGAAAGCTAAAAAACTGCTGGATGAAATGGGATATTATAACATAAAAGTGAAAATTGGAGATGGCTATCAGGGTTGGGAAGAATACGGCCCATTTGATGCGATAATTGTAACCTGTTCACCAAAAGAAATTCCCCAGCCTTTAAAAGACCAATTAGCCGAAGGTGGGCGGATGATTATTCCCGTAGGTAAAAAATATACTCAGGAACTGGTTCTGCTCAGGAAAAAAAACGGCAAAATTAAACAACATGCTATCCTTCCTGTAAGATTTGTGCCAATGATAAATGAATTTGGCAATGAATATTAGCAAAACTATAAATATAACATAATTTTTCTTAACGCTACAGATTTTCATTTTTCCTTACGTCCATTGATTTTTAATAGGCCGATCTTTCAATACCCCCTGACCTTTTAGTTCAAGCCAAAAGAACAATTAAAAAAATCCTTTATAAATATTTGTGTTTAGGGTGTCCCAATGCGGAAAACAGGATATCTGAAAAAATGAAAAAAAGGTATTATTTTAATTTTTAAAACAAAAATTACCCTTCGGCAAATAAATCTTACTTGTTATCGATTATTAATTTTTCAAAATACATAGCAAACGAGCGATAAAGAAAGTGTGTCCATTTGCCAAAAGGAACTATTATCAATGCCCATTGTACAAGAATAATTAAATGAAATAAATATATCCAGATATTATTTTCAAGTAAATTTGTATCTATAAAAATACGGACAATAAAAGCAGTAAATCCCAATAAAAACAGCCAAATAACAAAAAACCAATCAGATGGTTGTGAAAATTTACTTATTTCTTTTTTCTTTTTCATACGGCTTAATACAAAATCAAATGTAACAATAAATATTATTCCACTTTCCACATATCCAAGTACAATAATAAATAAATTTTCTGTGCCAAACCAATCAAGGACAATTGTAGTAAAAAGTAAAGCTAAATAACCACCTACAAGTATAAAATGTTCAAACCAGCGAAACTGGTTATCATCACATCCTAATGTTCTTTTTTGTGTAAACATGTGGACAATTAAATCCCATATTCCCTTGAAATAGGATACAATAGGCACTTTTACTTTGGGCTTTAGTATTATAAACCACCACATACGAATAATATTTGGGGTAAGAATTAAGGAAAAAACAGCTCCTATGGCAAGCATTTCAAATAAATGTCCATAGTGCATTATAGTTTCCAATTTAAAATTTTCATATATACTAAAAACAATTACACCTATAGCTGTAAGAATAAAAGCAATTATACTTAATTGTAGAAATTTATATAATAAGCCTGATAAACCTGTCCAATCATATTTAGCCGTAAGCCATCTTCTGAGAGACATCATTAACTCACCTGGGTTTGCTTGACGCGGACAAGTTTCACTACATTCTCCACAATAATAACAGAGCCATGGTTTAAGTGAAGATTTTATGTCATTCTCCAAGCCTAAAATACTATATCGTATCATATTTCTCGGAAAAGAATTTTCTTCGGTTGATAAAGAACAAACGGCTGTACAAGTACCGCAATTATAACAAGCATTAAAATCAAATGCACCGTATTCTTTTAATTCTGTTGCAAAATCAGGGTTTATTTGTGCCATCTTATTTCTTATTCTTTAATTTGTAATAATAATATTCGTCATCATCATCTAATTCGCCTGCTTCAATAAAACCATACTTCATCAATGTCATAAGATTATATGTAATAATATCAATATCCGATTCGATTTCTTTAGCTATTTCGGGAATAGTTTTCTGACCTGATTCAAGCGATTTTAATATTAGCTTTTTCAATTTGTTAAACGCTTTTATGTTGTTTTTAACCCTGTCAGGAACAGTGCGTTTTTCTTTTATAACATCAATAGTTTTCTTCATCATTATTTATGATTTTACGATTTTCTCAAACAATGTATCAATCTATCAAAGCATCTATCATACTTTCAATCTCAACATCCGTATATCCTATCAACTGAATTGAATTAGAAGGACATACAGGCAGACATATACCACATCCTTTACAGTTTGCTTCATTAACAACCGCAACTGTTTTACCATCATACTCTTTTTTTACAATTGCATTGTAAGGGCAAACGGCAGTACATTTATCGCACCAATTACATGATGATTTATCAATTTGCGCAAGTGTTGGTTCTAATTCGATTTCACCTTTACTTATTAAAGAATTAACTTTTGAACCGGCAGATAATGCCGATTTAACAGATTCGGTAATATTTAAAGGAGCCTGGCATGCTCCGGCAATAAGCACTCCGTCAATTACTGTTTCAACAGGCCGGAGTTTGGGATGAATTTCATTATAAAATTTATCTCTTCCTAT
>JAUWSB010000225.1 GCA_030610255.1 Bacteroidota bacterium | reverse complement strand
TAACTTCGTATTGCTTTTGTCTTTTATCTTCCAGTTTATGTGTGTTAGGGTTTGTATGCAGATTCTATTTCATCCCCCTTTGTTTCTTAATTTCCCTGTAAGCTCCATTTAATTTCTGGAATTTTTCTTTGGCTGCTTTTTTAAATTCCTCGCCAAGATGTGCTACTTTATCAGGATGGTATTTTGTTGCCATTTTATGATATGCTCTTTTCACCTCTTCATCAATGGCATTGGGTGATACTTCAAGAATCTTATAAGTACTATCAGTTTCTTTAACAAACATTGCTCTTACTGACTGGTAATCGTTCCTGCTTATTCCAAGATAACCTGCTATCAGATCAATGATATCAATCTCACGTGCATGAATCTGTCCATCAGCCATTGAAACACCAAAAAGAAAATGCAAAAGCTGAAGCCGGGAAGCATATTCCATGTATTGCCTTATCTGCGTGCTGACATCATATACATTAATTTCCTGCTTCAAAATTTCACGCAACAACTTAATATTTCTTTCAGCTACACTAACACCAAACTGTTGTATAAAAAAACTTTTAACATATTCCAGTTCTGAACGTAAAACTTTACCGTCTGCTTTCATCACGGCAGCAGCAAGTATGAGCAGGCTAACGCTGAAATCAGCAGGTTGCGTTTGAGTTTGACCCGGACTGTATGCATATTGTCCGCTTTGCATTCCATCATACATTGAACCGAAAACAAAACCAAGTATTCCGCCAATTGGTCCGCCAAAAGCCCAGCCAAGTCCCCCTCCTACCCATTTGCCATAACCGGATTTTTTCCGGGTGCGATTCACATTTCCTTTATCATCATAAGAATTATTACTCTTTGAGTCTGTTCCGGATGCTGTACTTTTTTTATTCATATTCATGATAAAATATATCACGATACCAATTATTAATATTATGATTAGATATGACATAGAAACAAATTTATTTTATTGTAATTACTATAAAATTAGTTATCTTTTATACCAAAAAATATGGAATAATGGAATGTTGGATTCCGATAATTATCGAAAGAAATAATAAAAATGTTCATTTGAATCATTATCTCATCCCTGGAAAAAACATTCCTGTCTTCTTTTGATATTCAATATATTTTTCACCATGCAATTTTATCATTTCTTTTTCTTCTTCCCTGCATTCAATATACCAAAATGGAATAAAAACTATCATAACGATAAACCAAAGCCAAGCGAAAAATATAAGTCCTAATCCAATTGAAAGGATATATATACTGGTATAAATCGGATGCCTGATATATTTGAACGGACCACTAATTACAATATCTTTCGCATTAACGGCTTTTCGCAAATGCAACGAGGCAGTAATTAAAAGTAAAATACCACCTGTAAGAAATAATATTCCCAAAAACAATAAGTAAAAGTTGTCCGTAAATAGTGTACTGCGATTGCTTGTAAATTGTGACAAAAATAAACAAATTCCGAAAGCAGGACGTAATACTACATGAAGAATTCTTCTAAATTTTTCTTTGTCTTTCATATTATTACTTAATATTCTCACTCAAAGGCAATCCGTATCTCTCAACCATTTTAATGTTCATAGTTTCAAGTTGATTAAGTATTGGGTTGTAAATTTCAGGGATTACGGGAATATATACTCCGGTTACATTGATCTTTCCTTCCAAAATCATCTCCACTGCGCATGCAGCAGGCAATGCAACTGTTCTTGCAATTGATGTATCGGTTTTTAAAGTACCAAAATTAAGCATGTTTGATTTAATTACTTCTTTTTTACCATCCGGATACTTTGCCAGGAAAGTGTGTTGCATAACCAGCATATCCCTTTCATTTTCACCAATCATCATTTTTGAGATCATTAAATCGGATGTAACTTCAAACGGTGAATCTTCTTTGCGGTTCATTGGCTCATTTGAAAATAATCCAAGCCATTGCATTGCAATAACAGGATTTGAATCTTCTCCAATACATAATTTTTCAGCAGCTTTTTTTGCAATATTATCTGAATTTTCAGATCCTGTCATTTTAGCCATAAAATCAGCATAAGTCATGCCTTCCATATTCATTTTATCGTAAGAAAGCAGGTTAATAGATTTGAATGCATCCATTATTTCACACCATTTATCATAACGGAAAGTACCGCGAAACATGGTTTTTGTTTCAGGAATACCATAAATTTCAATATAAGGTATTGAGTCCCTGTTAGGATATACTTCCAACTCTCCTACTTCGGGAAAATCAACTTTTATCGGATTTTTAAAAAGGTCTTCTGTAGGAACATAAATCACTTCTCCGTGAAGGAGGTATTTTCCATCATTATTTCCAGCCATTATAACTCCTTTTGGTGCCCATGAAAATTTATAATTGAACGGATTTTTTTCTACTTCAGGAGCAACCAATGCTCCACAAAACGAATAAAACTCCTCAACTTCACCATTTTTGTCATGGATATGGTCAATAATTCGCATTGCCGACATGTGGTCAATTCCGGGGTCAACACCAATTTCATTCAAAATAATCACTCCGGCTTTTTTTGCTTCCTGGTCAAGTGCTTTCATTTCGGGCTTAACATAGGAAGTTGTTACCATATTTTTTTTGTGTTTGATACACATTTTTGCAACCATCAGATGATAAGCAAAAGGTAATAAACTAACAGAAATGTCATGTTCTGCAATAAGTTTGTCAAGCGTTTCTTTGTCGTCAACCGTCCATGCAAGCGACTTTCCGTTAGGATGTCCTGCAATCATTTTATCGGCTTTTGATTTTGTTCTGGTAGCCACAGTTACCTGATATCCTTTGCCTAATAAACAAGTAACCATTGGTTTTACAACCATTCCTGCTCCAAGAATAAGTACTTTTTTCATAATGCTTATGATTTAAATTGATTTTTATATAAAAAATTTTCAAACGGCCTATAAATACTCAGCAATATATTCATAATCAGGAGTTAATTTGCCCTGATGTAAAATAAGAGCTTTTTTAACCGGATTTGGCAGATTTA
>JAUWSB010000213.1 GCA_030610255.1 Bacteroidota bacterium | reverse complement strand
TTTTTAACTTAAGCACCCAACTCATTTATAGCAATCCATGCCATTAGTCCCATTCCGGTTTCAAGACTTTTTTCATCTACATTAAAATCAGGAGTATGCAAATTTGAAGTAATACCTTTGGTTTTGTTACTTGTTCCCAAACGATAAAAACAGCCCGGAACAAGCTGAGAGTAATACGCAAAATCTTCGGCAGTCATGCGTAAATCAAGGTCAACCACATTCTCTTTTCCAAGATATTCAACTGCACTTTTGAATGTATTTTTAGTAACAACATCATCATTAACTAAAAATGGATACCCTTTGTTAATAAACACTTCACAGTTTCCGCCGGCATTTTCAGCAATTGATTTGGCAATTTTTTTTATTTGTTCGTGTGCTTCGGCTCTCCATTTTTCATTAAAAGCACGGAAAGTACCTTTAATTTCAACTTCGTCGGGAATTACATTGTAGGTGCCATTTGCTATAAACCTACCGAATGATAAAACTGTCGGAGTATTTTTGTCGGGATTAAGACTTATGATTTGTTGCAATGAAATAATAATCTCAGAAGCAATCACAACCGGATTTATAATTAAGTCAGGCATTGCAGCATGGCCGCCCCTGCCCTTTACTATCAATGTAATTTCATCTGTCGAAGCCATATATTTTCCGCTTTTCATACCGATCTTTCCCGCTTCCAGATCGGGATAAACATGCTGACCAATAATAATGTCCGGTTTCGGGTTTTCCAGAACACCTTCTTCAATCATAAATTTAGCACCTCCGGGAATTTTTTCCTCTGCCGGCTGAAAAATCAGCTTTACGGTTCCTTCAAAATGTTCTTTTAATTTATTTAAAATTTTCGCGGTTCCAAGCAATGAAGAAGTATGAACATCATGTCCGCAGGCATGCATTATACCTTCGTTTTTTGATTTATATTCAATATCATTTTTTTCTTTAACAGGAAGAGCATCAATGTCCGCTCTAAGTGCAACTACTTTTGAACCGGGATTTTTACCTTTTATCAAACCGACAATACCTGTCTTAAAAATTCCCTGTTCAAAAGGAATCCCAAATTCAAAAAGTTTGGAAGCAATAAAATCAGAGGTTTTGTATTCCTGATTTGATAATTCGGGATACTGATGAATATGTCTTCTGATTGCAGTTATTTCAGGGAAGTATTCCGCAGAAAGGTTTTTTATTTTTTGTTTTAGGTTATTCATTCGTAATGTCAAGCTTTATATAACGAAATTGTTATCAAAACACTATCTGTAAAAAAAGTTTGAAATAAGTATTAATTCGAATCAAGGGTTGAAATAGACTTTTTTTACCACAAAGGATGCACAAAGGATATCACAAAGTCACCCTAAGGACTAAAGAATTTTACGTTTAATACCGTCTTTCAAATGTCTTACATTAAAGTTTGCCAATAAGCCTAACTTACATCCCGAAAGCTTCAAATAAGAAAGTATTTGCGCCATATTTATATCAGCCAATGATTCAACAGATTTTATCTCAACAATCTAAAACCGTTTTAAAAATATTTTCAATATTCATGAGAATCAAATTTTTTCTTTGTGATACTTAGTGATACCGATAGCTATCGGTATTGTGTGACTTCGTGGTTTAATAAAATTTCAACCCTTGATTCGCATTATTAAGTGTAGTTTGAAAAATAATTTATAATTTTACAGAAATAAAAAAAATACTTATGATGGAAATAGTTTATATTGTAATTGGCTTGATATTCGGTATTATAATAACATGGTTATTAGTGAAAAATAAATTTCAGAAAGAAGTTAGTAAATTAACTTTGGATAAAAATCTGGCGGAAGATAAAATTAACGGAATAAATGAAAATTTATCAAACTTAAAAGAGGAACTTGTCAATAAAGAAAATACCATTATTGATTTAAGCAAACAATTAGCTTCTAAAAGTGCTGATTATAAAAATCTTAATGATAAATTACAGGAACAAAAATCTGATGTTGAAAAGCTACAGGAAAGATTTAAGATTGAGTTTAAAAATCTTGCTAACGAGATATTAGAAGAAAAAACCCAAAAATTTACCGAGCTAAATAAGATTAATATCAGCGAAATATTAAAACCTCTTAATGAAAAAATAAAAGATTTTGAAAAAAAGGTTGAAGAAACTTATGATAAAGAATCAAAGCAACGATTTTCACTTAAAGAAGAAGTTAAGCGGCTTGCCGAATTAAATCTGCAAGTAAGCAAGGATGCAATTAATCTTACAAAAGCATTAAAGGGAGATTCAAAAGCTCAGGGTAACTGGGGTGAAGTTGTTCTGGGAAATATTCTTGAAAGGTCGGGCCTGGTGAAAGGCAGGGAATATTTTGTTCAGTCTTCATACATTGACGACAAAGGCAAAAGATTTCAACCTGATGTAGTTATCGCTTATCCCGGTGAGAGAAATGTTGTTATTGATTCAAAAGTATCTTTAACAGCTTATGAACGCTATGCCACAGCCGAAACTTCCAATGGACGGGATATAGCGATTAAAGAGCATATATTGTCAATAAAAAATCATATAAATGAATTAAGCCAAAAAAATTATCAGGATTTATATCAATTAAAAAGCCTTGATTTTGTTATGATGTTTTTACCTGTGGAACCAGCATATCTTATTGCTATTCAAAAAGATTCGGATTTATGGAATTATGCTTATGATAAAAGGGTGTTGCTTATAAGTCCAACAAATCTGATTGCTGCATTAAAAATGGTGGAAAGTTTGTGGAAGCAGGAGTATCAAAGTAAAAATGTATTGGAAATAGCAAAACAAAGCGGTGATCTGTATGATAAATTCGTAGGCCTGGCTGAAGATTTAACTGATATTGGAAATAAGCTCAAAGCAACTCAAAAAAGTTATGATTTATCAATGAATAAACTTTTAACAGGTAAAGGAAATCTTGTCGGTCGTGTTGAAAAAATTAAAAAACTTGGTGCTAAAACCAGTAAGGTGTTGTCACAGCAATTTCTGAACAGACTAGAAGATGAGAACTGATGGAAGTTATTTGTTATAAGTTATATGTTATAAGCAATGAACCTAATTAATAATAAAAAAAACAGCTTAATTTTATTATCTGTAATTATACTATTTGTTTATGGATGCTATACAACAACAAAATTAAGTTCGGATAATCTTGCTTTTCTTTATTCAATTGATGATACAATTAAATTTGAAACCATAATATACAATTATTCCGATTCTGTATCAAAATTATATCTTAAAATAATATATGACAAACCTGTAATTGAAAATGTTAAGAAAGATAAATTCAGAATAAATTATAAACTTTATAAATCATACAAAACAACCGAAATAATTGATAGTGCTACATTATATGATTCTTTTCCGCTTCAGAAAAGTAAAATAATTGAAACAGATATTAAAGCAAAATATCCGGGTGATTATTTGCTTGAAGTAAATGTTACCAATATGGATACAAAAAATTCAGTTAAAACTTTTACAAATATTTTTAAATCTTCCGAAATTGGATGTCAAACATTCTTAATAAAAACAGAGGATGATTTGCCTTTATTTACTAATTATACCG
>JAUWSB010000142.1 GCA_030610255.1 Bacteroidota bacterium | reverse complement strand
GACCGATTACTAATACTATATAAGTATAAGTTCCGCCGAAAAGTGACTTTATTTTATTCAAAGGATTGCTTCGGAAAAACTTGATTTGAAAATGACTTAGAAACTCATTACTCAACCCTAACCCTTACTCCTTCCGAATGGCTTGTAAACTCAGGTGCATACATACATTGAATTGTTGTAATGCCGTTTGAAAAATCACCTTTTTGAGACACTATCAAAGGATATTCAAACACATAGGTTCCTTTGTTTAAGTAATTAAAAAAGAAATTAATGGCAGCATCGCGGGTGCTTTCATAATAACCAAGTCCGCCCTGATATTTATAACCTGAAATTACATTTACAGGTTCAAAAGCCGAGGCACGCATATCTTTCATGTGAATATACTCCATGTTCCTGTCAACACGCAAAATAATTCTTACTTTTATTTTGTCGCCGATCTTTAAAATTGTGTTTTCTGTAACAGGTTTAATTACAGGACCACTTGGAGTATTCTGTTCTACAAATAGTTTTTTCTCAAGACTTAATGGGGTTTTATGAGAAGTTATTTTATCAAGATTTTCAAAATACTGCCAATAAACAGCACCCCATGCAACGCCTTCATCATTTTTTGTTACAGTGATGTTACCCATATCAGGTTTAATTTCATTGCCTGTCCATGATGTCTGGAAATAGCCTGTACCTGCTTCAACATCTACGCCATCAATATTTTTTGGGTCTATTTTTTCGTTACCGATAGTAATATCTACTAATTCGTCACTTGCCAGCAAATCGGTTCCTCTGAGTATCAAAGCATAAATAGCTTCAGCAGTTGCTTTTGTGGTTTTCCAGTCCTGGGTTTGCTTTTGTTTCAGCAGCCATATCTTCATTTCTTCAACAGCTTTTTTATCATTAGTTACTTCATCAAATGCTTCTATCATCAATGCCTGAGTTTCAATCGGTGCCTGGTACCAGAAATATCCGGCAGGATTTCTCCAGTACATACCCATTTCGTCGGAGTGAAGTGCCTTTTCTTTCAGGGATTTTATTATTGCCGAAGGGGTTGATTTGTATCCGTATCTGTTTAAAGCCAAGGCAATCATTCCCTGCATATAATTATTTTTATCAACCCAGTATTTATCAGCCTGAGCTTTGAAATAGTTAAATGCTTTCTCATTCTTTTTCTGCATTTCAATATCATTCCTGAAAAAACTTCTGGCATATAAATATTGGATTTGAATATGGCTTAGATGGTCTTCATCAATTTTTTCAGGAAAACTATTTAAAATCTTTTCATAATCTTCATTAATTCTGTTGTCCAAATATCTTACGGCTTTTTTAATCATATTCCATGAGTTTTTATTTGATTTACAGCTTTTTATTCCCAGATGGGCGAGATGACCAAAACCGGTAACAATATGCTGTGTGATGTAACGGCTGTCTCTCATGCCTTTGAACCAGGGCCAGCCGCCGTTTGAGGTTTGCAACTGCTGTAGTTTGAATAAAGCATTTTGCAATTCATTTGACATTTTATTCAGATCAAACAGTAATGCGAGTCTTTTTTTGCGTTCAGATTCATTTTTTGCATTCAGCACCCATGGGGTTTCTTCAAGTATCACAGATTTCAGTTCCTGATTTTTCTCCAAATTTGAAAGCAAAGCATCCGGACTAAGATTTTTCCAGCTTTCAAAAATCCTTTTGATTTTCGGATTGGAATTAGCGATATATGACGCAAGACTATTGGCATAATACCGGCTGTAAATTTGTTCGGAACATTCGTAAGGATATTCCATCAGGTAAGGTAAAGCCTGAACTGCATACCAGGCAGGATTGGAAGTAAATTCAATAGTTAATTTATAATTACTGATGGTTGATGAAGTTGATGAATTTAATAGTTTAACGAACTTAAAATGTTTGGTTTGTTTTCCGTTTATCGGTAATGGCAATGATTCGGTAACAAGTATTCTGTTTGTGAGGACAGGAATTGCCATTTCTTCGCCGTCAGTGAATTTACCGGATTTTGCTGTGATTCTGTAAGTGATGGCATCAATTCCGCCGGGGATTGAAATTGTCCAGTTTAATACATGACTTTGTCCTTGTTTTACATAAAATGGCTTCCCGAAATATTTATTATTCAAAAGCTCATCAATTGGTTTCATGCTTAGGGCATCAAAGAAATGAAGTTCTGCATAACCTGACATTTCTTTATCAGAAAGATCAACAATTTTTGCACTAAAAGTTATTGTGTCTCCCTCCCTGAAAAAACGCGGAGGATTAGGAATAACCATCAGGTCTTTTTGAGTTACAAGCTCTTTTTGTATCTTTCCAATCATTAAATCCTTAGTGTAAGCAAGTCCCATCATTTTCCATTTTGTAAGTGATTCGGGGATGGTGAATTTGATAATAACATCTCCGTCTTTATTTGTCTCAAGATCCGGGAAGAAAAATGCAGTTTCATTAAAATCTCTCCTGACCTGAATTTTGGGGCTTGTAACAGATGTTTGTTCTTCTGAATCTTGTATTTCTATTTCGGAAGTTGATTTTTTTAAGTCCTTTTCGTGTTTAATATCAGAGATTTCTAATTCTCCTTCGGGCATTGCAGTTGTTGCAAAAACATCTTCATCAGCCACTAAACCCATTCCTCTTATATTATATCTGCCATAAAAATTAAAACCGAACCAGTTTAATTTGTCGTAATTGCGGAAAATATAAGATTTTATATCGTATGCTTTAGTTTTATAGTAGCGGCTTGTTTTTGTTTTAAAAGCATTGTTTGTTTTCCAGCTCAATGAACTGTAATAAGTTTTGTAAATGTTGAAAAACCAATTGTTTTCCCTGAAAGCGTCCAAAGAGGCATCGTACAATGTTGCAAGCATTTCGGCTGCAACTTTTTCACCTTTCTTTCCCCTTATCTTGATTTTCCATTCTTCTTTTTGACCCGGTAATAATTTATTTCTGAAAGTTTCAAATTCAAGGGTTAGCTCTTTATTTGTGTAAGGAACTTTAATAACAGCATTGTTCTGAAAACTTCTGTTATTTTTTACAAAAACCAGATTAATAGCAAAATTTCCGCGGTATTCGTCTTTGATAGGAATTTCAATTAATTTTTGCTGATTGTTTAATTTTAGCCATTGCCTGCTTTTAATAGTGTCGTTATGCTGGATTTCATAAATAATGTTTACATTTTTTTCTTTTGTACCGATTAAAAACGAGGCATTTTGTCCCGGCTCACCTTTATCTTTTAACATTGTAAACCAATTAACCGAATTATCGGGGATTACTTTTGCATTTGTTGAATAAATTGTGAAATAATTTGTGTTTTCAACTTCTTCACCAAAGTTATCTTTAGCTGAAATTTCTAATAAATAAGTTCCGGGATTCCAGTCTGTAATTTTGTCAAGTTTCAGAATAGTATCTGTTTTTGTGATGATTAAAACATCTTTAACAAGTTTTTCTTTTTCCCATTTTGCAACATTATCCTCATCATCATAAACATCATTTGGAAAATATTTATAGAATTCTTCTTTATTAATTATAAATAAATCAGGACGTTGCCAATCCCGTTTTCTGAAAATTCTGTCAGGTTGTTTTAGTTTATAAATTGAAATCTTAGCTGATGTATTTACAAATTCTCCGTTAAGATTTGTTGATATTATTTTAAACTCTTTTTGTTTGTTTTGGTTAACTTTTTCCGGAATGTCAACATTAAGCAATAAAGCGGTATAACCAACCGAAATATTTACTTCTGCAGTATGTGTTTCGCCGTTAATATCAGTTACATCAGCATAAACCATATAATTAAAAACCGGCTTGAATTTTTTGTCAATGCTCAAATCCGGGATTGCTTTAAATTCAATTTCAAATTCGCCTTTTTCATCAGTGATAGTAAATCCGTTTGTAATTTCCATTTCGGCTGATTGCGGGTAAATCCACCTCCACCAGAACCCCCAATAAGGATATCTGACTGCTCGCACAACACGGTATTTTACTTTTGCATTGTCAATTGCATTTCCTGCATAAGCTTTTGCATTTCCAATTACCGTAAGAGTTTCGTTTAATTTATAACTGCCTTTTACAGGCTTGAAAGTTACTTCAAATTTCGGGCGCTTGTAATCTTCAACAGAAAAGTAAATCCTGCCTGATTCGTTGGCAATGCTCATTTGTCCGTTCAAAACGCCTGAAGGTGCTGTAAAAGCTCCGTTTATCGAACCATAATCATTTGAAACCAATGTAAGTTTTGAAACTTCTTGACGGTTAACATCATAAAAACTTACAAAAGTTTTATAATCAGGTTTGATTTTGTATTTTTCGCCGTTTTTTTCTAAAATAATTCCTTTAAAATAAACCGTTTGTCCCGGGCGGTATATTGCCCTGTCAGTAAAGAAAAAAGTTTTCAGTTTCTTTTCATCATGGCGATAAAAATGGCGATACAGATTGAAATAATTGTCGGTGATGAGTGTATCGGTTTTATGTGAAAATTCAACATAAAATGATTTATCGCCTGATATTTTTATAATCTCAAAATAACCGTTTTTATCAGTTAAATATTCATTTGATTTATGAAACTTGTAAGTTCTTGTATTGTAATTATAATTTTTAATAAAAGTTTGTGCTTTAACATTTTTGACAGGTGTGCCAGTTTCACGGTTCAAAACATAAAATTCAACCGTGCCGTCAGTTTTTCGCTGGCTGATAAAACTGATATTTGTAACCCAGAACGAACTGTAAGCTACTGAATTTTTTAATGAGAAATTTTTGTCGGTTCCAACCAAAACAACATAATAACCCAAAGGAATTTCGGGCATTTTTATCTCAACCGAATGATTTTGAAAATCACCGTCATTAATCAGTTCAACCTGCCACTCCTTAACCGGAGCTAATTTTTTATATTTATTAATTAAATTTTCTTTTTTCAGATTTTGTTTTAGTTCCCTGTCTTTTTCAGGATTGATTTTTATTATTCTGAGATATATGTCTGAAATGTTGATATAAGAAATGAGACCAAGGAATGGTTTGTCAGGTATATTTGCATATTCGGTTGTTAAGCTTAAAGAAATTTTCTTTATATTTTCCTGAAGTATTTTGCAGTTTTTTGCTTCGTCGGATTCAGGGAAACGCTTGATAGCATCTTCACAGACTTCATACGCTTTCTTTTTATACCATTTATATTTATCGGAAATAAGGGGCTGGTATTGCTTACCTTTCTGAAAATATTGCTTTGCAATTTCATAAGAAACATCTGTGGAATGCGGGGAATCAATATATTTCTTTTCAAGTTTTGATAAAGCATTAAGGTAAATGCTGTCTTTTAATTCAATGCCATAAGCATTTTGATTTACAAATTTCAGGCGTTTTAAATCAACATCAATCAATGCTGCCGGATTTTTATCATTTAAGTGAAAAGCAATCAAATCCTGTAATATTTCAATAGCATAAAATTTCAGTGAAAGAGAATCTTTGGTTGTAATTTTCAGTTTTACGAAGTTTTGGGCAGGTTCAAAATATTCTTTTTTGTTGAGTTCAAATTTGAAAACCGGCTGAGTTAGTGAACTTTCGTCGTTCATAAAAAAATCTATGGCACGATGGGCAAGAAAATCATATAAGTATGGACGGTATTTTTTTGAATTTTCTTTTTTTTCAAGGATTATATTATATTTTTCAAGGGGTATTTTTTTTATTTCATCCGGGTCTTTCAGCGAAAGCATATAATTTGAAATAATTTCCTGCATTATTTTTTTCAAGTCCCAGGTTTTAATATCGTTACTTTTAATATTAATTGTTTCGGTTCGGTTTAAAAATTTGTAACGGTTAACTTGATAGTAGCCCCAGTAAATTTCGGCAAGAATAGAATGAAGAATTTGTTTTACAGGCTCGTCTGAAGTTTTAATTTCTTCATTCAAATCCACGATTATTTTCTCAACAAAATCTTCCTGAAAATCACTTTGAAGACGCATTTTAAACAATGTTGCTTTAATAAACTGGGATGCATTATTTGATTTTTTTGCTCGTTCATAAATTATTTCAACAACCTTTAAAGCTGATTTGGGTAAACCCTGATTTATAAAATTATCAATCTTTTTCCAGTCTTTTTCATAATCATCATTGTCAACAGGAAAATTTATTGTTGTTTGTTGTGAATTTTTTTGATTTTTTACTGAGAATCCGGTTAAGATTGCCGTGATACTTAGTAAAGCTATTAGAATTAAGATTTTTGTTTTCATTATATTAAATATTAGTTTATATAATATTAAGTGAAGTCAAGTTTTACAATATGTAATTTTAAACAAATATTGTACCTTTTGTTGAATTAGAAATTAAAAATTTAAAATATGTTGGTAAATAATTATTTGTAACCGTTTAACAATTTTCTTTTTTCTATTTTTGCATCATGGCAAATAACGAAGATCTTTTTAAAAAAATTATATCCCATGACAAAGAGTATGGGTTTGTGTTTCAGTCAAGTGAAATATATGACGGCTTAGCTGCTGTTTACGATTACGGTCAATATGGTGTTGAGCTGAAAAACAATATCAAAGACCATTGGTGGAAAGCAATGGTT
>JAUWSB010000215.1 GCA_030610255.1 Bacteroidota bacterium | reverse complement strand
TAATCAAGCTCTCCCCAGTCGGAATCGTTAAATAACTGGTTTAAAGCTTTAGATGCCATAGGGCCACGCCAGATAAGTGCTTTTTCAGGCTCAACGAAAAAACCTATTGACAAAACAGAAATTCCATATTTATTAATTGGAACTATTAAAGTTTTGCCATTTTTTTCTATAACGGATGGTCTTTCGTTTTCAAGATTAAACATAATTGGAATTGAAGGACCATAAATATCTGCATCAAGCAAGCCAACTTTTGCTCCGTTTTTTTGCAATGCAATAGCAAGATTAGCCGCAACCATTGATTTTCCAACACCACCTTTGCCTGAAGCCACTGCTATAATATTTTTAATTCCTGATAAAGAGCCTTGTTTTGTTTCAACAACGGCTGTTATGTTTACTTCGGCATTTTTATCAACTTTATCCTTTATTGCTTTTATACTTGCATTTTTTACAATATTTATCGCAGGATCGTCAAGCTTAGGAAAACCAATGGATATGTTAATTATATTACCTTTAATTTCAATATTTTCAACCATGTTCAATGCAATAATATTATTGCTTTTCGGAAAAAATATTACATCACTAAGTGCCTTAATTATCTGTTCTTTTTTATAAAACATTTGCTAAGAATTATTTTTTATTTAGATTGCGCAAAATTAATAATTAAATAAATATCGCAAGAAAATTTATAATATAAAAAAAAGCATCACTTGGATGCTTTTTAAAATTGAATTAACTACGATTTAAAAATCAAGATTAAATAATAAATCAAAGGAAATTATTTTCAATAAATATAAAGATAATTAGTAGATTTATTTATTCTTGATATCGTTGAGTGCGTCAAAGATCTTAAATATTACAATTAGTAATTCACAATAAAGTCTGATGACAATTGGTCCAAAAATAAGAATTGCCAAACCTAACCAGAAAGACTGGCCAAACATTGTAATAAATGCATAGATTACGTCACAAATGATAGCTATCCAAAATATTACCTGAATAACGATTGGTGCAATCATCATTTCAAATTTTAAAAATTTATTCATTTTTACTCCTTTTTTTGGTTAATAATATATTTGATTGTTTAAAATAACTTTAATAATTAGCTTCGCAATTTAAACCATTATTTAATAATACGCAAGAAAAATTATTAACATTTTTCACAAGCTGAATAATTACAATTTTTTTAATATTCTAATTCTGTTACAGGATCCCAGAAATGTTTTGTAAAATTTACAACTTTATTATCAGATACTTCAATGCCTTCGCTTTCAAGCAATTGCTGCATAACATCCGGTCCGCCGAAATGATGTTTACCTGTTATCATACCATTACGGTTAACTACACGATGAGCGGGAATATTTTTTTTACATGTAATTGATTTGTTCATTGCCCAGCCAACCATTCTTGCTGAGCCTTTTGATCCTAAAAAACCGGCTATAGCTCCGTATGAAGTGACCCTGCCGAAAGGAATCTGCGACGCTACCTCATAAACTTTCTCAAAAAACGATATTTTTTCAGTCATTTGATTTAAGTTTAAATTTTAGGTATTTAATAGGTATGTTTTGTTCTAAGAACATCTTCTCATAAAAAGTATTAATTGAAATTTTGTCATCATTATAACCCGAATTGTAAAGGTTTTTAGTAAAATACAAAAGTTGATGATCATTCTCTTTTATTACTTCAAGTGTATAATCGAATAATCCTGTATTATCGGTTTTTAAATGAATAATACCTTCGGGTCTAAGTATGTTATAATAAATTTCAAGAAAGCGGGGAGAAGTCAGGCGTTTTCTTGCTTTGTATTTTTTAGGCTGAGGGTCGGGAAAAGTAAGCCAAATTTCAGAAATTTCATTTTTATCAAAAAAATATTTAATAAGATCAATTTTTGTCCTGATAAATGCCACATTTTTTAAATTTTTCCCCTGTGATGTTTTACAACCTTGCCACATTCTTGCTCCTTTAATATCTATGCCAATATAATTTTTTTCGGGATATTTTTCAGCTAATCCAACCGTATATTCTCCTTTACCGCAGCCTAATTCCAAAACAATTGGGTTTTCATTTTTAAAGAAGTTTTTCTTCCATTTACCTTTTAATGCAACTCCAGATATTACTTCTTGATATGATAATTGGATAAAATTGTCGAAAGTGATGTTTTCAGCGAAATATAATAATTTTTTTTTTGTCACTATAAATGTTTTTATGATATCAGTAACAAAAATAAGAAAAGAATAGAACCACCAATTTTAATAGTATTAGTTTACTTTACCAAAATCCATGCTGCAGGATTTTCTTCTTTACGGATTATGGCTAAGTGTTGTTCGGCTTCATTTCTGTTAATATAACCATTAAAACAAACCCTGTAAAAATTATTCTTGTTTTGCCCGACAATGCCGGCATTGTAACCTTTGGCATTAAGTTGATGAATTAATCTCTCGGCATTATTAAAAACTTTAAATGAACCGGCAATAATAAAAAATTTGTAATCTTCGGGTTTGATTATTTCAGTAATTTCAGTTTCTTCAGCAGGGATACTAATTTCATTTGTTTTTGGTTCTTCTGTAACCGGTTCAATTAAAATATTTTCTGTAACTTTTTCAGGCTGGGTTTCAGCTAAATTATTTGATTTTTCAAGGTTGCTTTTTTCAATACTACTAACAATAATATTTTCAGCATCTTTCTTTTTTTCTTCGGTTTTAGCAGATAAATCAACAGGTGTAGGTTTATATACTGCAATCAAAGGAATAATATTTTTCAATGGTATTTGTGATAAATTTTCCACAACATATTCATGTGGAGTTGGATAAAAAAATGGAATAAATCCCGCATAATTGTTGTAATAATCTTTAACAAGATTAAATTTGAAAGTGCAAAAGGCAACAACTGCTATAAATAATAAAAGTCCAAAAACATTTATTTTGATGTATTTGGACTTTTTTTCCTTATCTTTAACTTTAGTTTTTTTAATTGATTTTTCAGATGCAGCTTTTCTATCCTTGAATTTTTTCTCAATTTTTTGCCTTGTTGTTTCACGTTTTATGGCAGGAGAAATAAAACTTGTAAGACCGAAAGAATCAGCAAGATAATTTTGAGATTTGTCGGGTTCAAATTGTATGTTTCCTTCATCGTTTTTATAAAGCACTCCGATTTTATGAAATCTGATCCTTTTCCCCTTTTCAAGGGCAGTCTTACATTTATTTACAAAATTGACTACCCTGAGTTTTGAATCGGTATATGAAATGTTTTCTGATTGTGCAAGATGATTAATAAGTAACCCATCATTGGTTTTGAGATGTATGTTAAATACAATTTCTTTTGAGGGTGGTGAAAAACTGTGCTGTGTCGGATGTATAGAAGCAGGAATTTCTTTTGTAATAAATCCGCCAAGTCCGGGTATCACAATACATTCATATTCAAACAAGAGGTTGCTTATGTATTTTGCTATTTTCAAGAGATTTTACAGTTTATTTACTGAATTTATTTCCAAAATGCTAAGGTAGTATTGATTAAGTTA
>JAUWSB010000179.1 GCA_030610255.1 Bacteroidota bacterium | reverse complement strand
TTTTCTTTTAATGTAATTCTATAAGTGGTTGGACTAATTTTTTCCATAATAGCTATTGATGATTTTGAAACAATTTTTTCTCCTTCTAATGTATTAAATGTTGTAAATAATTTGTTTTCCATGATTCTTATTTTTTAAGTATTGGTTTAATAAAAAGTTTAGTAATAATAATAATAAAGAATTATTTAAAAGAAATTAGGTTGAATTATTTTCTTGTATGAATAAACTTTATGTCTATAATTAGAAAGTTAAACCTACTACCCCGACTAAAAACACTTTAAAAGTATTTTCCAATAGTGGTTAGAAGAGTATTAAATTTTATAGGTTTGGCTAAGAATTCATCACATCCAGCTTCATAACTCATTTCTTCTTCTCCCGCCAAAATATAAGCAGTTTGGACAATAATCGGAATATCTTTTTTTAGTTCAGGATTATTTAGTAATTTTGCAGCCGTTTTTGATATCATTATACTGAAACGCATAAACTTTACAATTTTCTAATAATTTAACTACGTGGTTTTAAATAAACTACAATTAAGGAAATTTGTATTTTCGTTTTCGTTCAGTTTATTTGGTCCCGTAGCTCAGCTGGATAGAGCAACAGCCTTCTAAGCTGTGGGTCACAGGTTCGAATCCTGTCGGGATCGCTTAAGAAACTATAATCTATTAGGTTAAAATTTACCTTTCATAACTTCCCCTGCGAAGCATTTTTTTATCCCGTGTCATTATCTCACCGTTGGCTACCAAATGAATAATCTCAAAATCATCATTCACAACAATAATATCAGCATCCCTATTGACTGCTATTCGCCCTTTATCTCTTAATTTTAAAATATCAGCAATATTTGAAGTTGAAACTTTTATTGCTTTCTCAATTTCCAAATTTTCTTTTGTAATTGTATCAACTATTTCGGTAAATATTGATTTTGGATAACCCATCTCTAACCGGATAAGATTTCCTTTTTCATCAAAATCAGGGAGAGAGCCACAAGCGTCGGAAGTCATTGTAATATTTTCAAGCGGTACACCGGCTTTCAGAAATTCAACTATAGCCTTTGAAGGTTTAATTTCATATTGAGGAAAATATGGATATGAGCTTGCTGTAATATCAATATATCCTTTTTTTCCGTATTTTTTAGCATCTTCAAAAATATAATCATTACGGTTGCAATGTGTGGGTAAAAACTGAGTAAGCTTTAATTCACTTATTTCAACTGCTTCATAAAGAGGCTTGAAAGGGTCTTTAGCATCCCCCATGTGAATATTCACTATCCCGGCTTTATTTCCCAGCATACCTCCTACCCTTGCATGTTCGGTCAATTTTATCAGTTCATAAACATTCGGAAAAGATGACCTGTGGTCGGACAATGCAATTTCACCAACCCCGATAATTTCTTCAATCATTGCAATATCTTTACCAACATCACCAAGTATAGTAGGCGTAGGAACCTGATATGCTCCTGTGTACATCCATGCTGATACTCCTTCCTGGCGTAATGCTTTCACTTTCATCAAAACAGATTCAACACTTCTGGTCATTCCATCGGTACCAAGGCAACCAACAACTGTTGTAACACCGGCTTCAAGCATTTTGCTTAACTGTAGTTCGGGAGTGCGCGTTGCAGGTCCGCCTTCACCACCGGCTCCGGCAATATGAACATGGGCATCAATTAATCCGGGAAGCATTTTTAATCCGTCTGCTTCAATAATATCAATCTCCATTTCCTTAGGAAACGAGATATTGTCCTGAATTGCAACAACTTTTGTTCCGGCAATTAATACATCCCTTTTACCGATGTATTCAGGACCGTAAACCTGACAATTTTTAAAAAGTATCATTGTTAATTTAATCTTGAATAATTATTTGAGTATATCTCTTTTTCTGTAACTTCCTTGTTAACCGACCAATACTGCATATTAAATACTGCACCATCCTGCAAAAACCCGACATTTAATCCGTTTGTTTTCAAACGGTCGTTATTCAATGCAGTTTCATAATTTGAATAAGTATACCTGCTTGAATTCAATAAAGTTACAATACCACTTCCAATAACTTCAAATTGTTTAACAGGATTAATAATTATTGCAGTATCTTCACCCAATCCTATGCCCCTGCTGCTATTCCCGCTGATCAAAAATTCAGTTAAACGTAATAGCCTCTCCCTTTTATTAAAATGAGTGTCAATGGTAATATTTTTAATAAATCCAAACCCTTCGGAATATTTAACCATTCCTTTAACAAATCCTTTTTTATCACCATCAAAAATCATAAGATTGCCGGCAGCAGCAGCTCCTGCACTTGTACCTGCAATAGTAACGCCATCTTTAAATAATCTTTTTATTTTTCTTAACAATTTTGTACCCAATAATGTATCAGCCAATTTAACCTGATCTCCACCTGTAAAAAATACCAGGTCAGCATAATTAATCTGCTTAAGGTATTCAGAACTATCGGCTTCATGTTTTCCCCTTATATCAAATATTTTTACATTATCAGCTCCTAAATCCCTGAAAACGTGATAATACTTTTCTCCTGTGTCGGTCGGATAACCAGAAGCTGAAGGAATAATCACAATATTTTTTGCGCAATTTATTTCAAGCGTTCTTCTTAAAATCCTCATCTCCCTTGTTTTGTCTTCCGCACCTCCAATTAAAACAAGATATCCTTTGTGTTGCATTCTCTTTTTTAAAATTAATATTTTATATAATAGTGTTTTATTTTTATTATTATTTGTAACTAATCAGTTTATTAATCAATTCCTTAAAGGTATAAAGGCTAAAGTGAAAAGGCTAAAGGGTAAAGGGTAAAGGCTAAACCCTTATTCCCATATTTCCCGTACAACCGCATGGCGTCCGTATGGATTTCCCTTATTCCCTTATTCCCTTTATTCCCATTAATCCCATTATTTCCTTTAAAGACTTTTATCTTAATATTTATCTTGCAGTTTACTGCGTTATATACTATTATCCTGTAAAACTTTGCTAAAAAAACAAAGTTATTTAGCAAATCCGCAATTAGTATGCGATTGCTGAATAACATGTAACTTGCCATTTATGGCGCTATGTTATACGTTACAATCAATTTCCAATAAATATTCTTTTATCTTATCAGCTTCTAAACCTTTTGCTGTCAACGTTGTAATTACTGCCAGTATTGAATCAAGAAGATAATTGTTTTCCTGATTAAAATCAAACGGAAGATCATTTATCAATAATAATTCATTTTTTTGATTTTTATTATGGATAATAATTTTATCATCCTGAACATACACGGCTAATCCGCCTTTTATAACATGTGTTTTAAGTTGCTGATTATTTGCTTCTTTTGAAAATAAAGCAATATTTGAATAAATTCTTTCTATTGTTTCAAGTATCAAATCATAATCGGCATTAAGTATAGCATAACCTTCATCATAAACCTGTTCAACAACGACTGATTTTGCATAAGCAAGATCTTCAATATATTTAATATCGTCGTTTCCGAGATGAAACTCGTTAATATTCAAAAATAACCCAAAATCAGCATATTGGTAACCCAATCCTGCTCTTAAAATCCCTTCACATGAAGTTTCAAAAATTGCACAATCAATTGTTGGGTCTTTCAGAACAAGTTCAATATGCTCAGGGTATGTCATATTACCTTTTTTTAAACATCTGTCTGTAATAAAAAGTCCGTCGGATGTAGCCATTCCGGTAGCATAACCTTCCTTTTTCATACAATAGTTCAACAAATTAACAGCAAAAGTCTTACCTGCTGAACCTGTTACTGAAAATATTGGAATCCTTGTTTGTGAGCCGGCAGGAAACAACATATCAAGCAATTCTTTGGCAACGTTTACCGGCTTGCCAACTGCCGGATTTATATGCATACGAAAATCAGGAGCAGCATTAATTTCAAGCACAACTCCTCCGTTTTCATTTAAAGGTTTGCCAATATCATGCGATATTATATCAACTCCGGCAACATTTAATCCGATAACCTTTGCTGCCCTTTCAGCAATGAAACGGTTAAACGGATTAACTTTTTCAGTTACATCGGTTGATGTTCCACCAAGCTTGGGATTACCTGATTTTTTTAATACAAGTATCTCTCCTTTGTCAAGAATAGTTTCAGGCGTGTATGCTTTTGATTTTAAGATTCTTCCGGTTGTTTCATCAATCTGAATTATTGTCAATTTTCCTTTATCACCTAATGCTCTGTCAGGATCGGAATTAATCTGCTCTATTAATTCCATAATTGTATCTTTTCCATTGCCAACAATTGAAGGTGGTGTAAGTTCGGTAGCAGCAACAAACTTATAATCAATAATTAGCAAACGGTATGATTTTCCTTCCAAATATGGCTGAACTATAATTTCATCATCAAATTCTTTAGCCAATTCAAACCCCTGTTTAATTTCTTCTTCAGAATTTAAATCAAACATAGAATTTTTACCGAGATATCCTTCCAGAGGTTTGGTAACTATTGACTTAGCAATTTCACGGTAGAATTCCAGAACATCACAAAATTCGGTAGTTTTTATGGTTTCCAAAACAGGAATACCTGCATCTTTCAGCATCAATGTACTTAAAAATTTGTTATCAGCCGTTTCAACAGCGAGCATACTTGTATCTGATGTAATAGTAGCTCTTATGTTTTTATGAAATTTGCCGGTACCCAATTGCATAAGATTATATGAGTCAATCCGCAAAGCAGGTATTTTTCTTTTTTCAGCTTCATCCACAATTGCCTGGGTGCTTGGTCCTAACATCCGCACTTCACGTATCATAATCAAATTTTCAATGATATCAAAGACATTAAAATCTTTATTCAGAAGTATGGAATTAACAAGATTAACAGCAGCTTTCCCTGCGTAAATACCTGCAA
>JAUWSB010000177.1 GCA_030610255.1 Bacteroidota bacterium | reverse complement strand
TTCCGTAAACCGAATATGCCTGCCATATTCCAATAGTCATCATAATAAATCCCAATATCCCGAATACTGCATGTCCGGGAATCACTAATATTTCAAGGATTATGAAAATCAATCCGACAACAATCAATACGGCTATAACGATCCAGGTCATTTTATTTTAATATTTGATTTAAGAATTTCCATTTTTTATAGTTATACGTTATTTGTTATACGTTATCAGATAATTAATAAACATATAACTTTTAATATTTAATAATACTACCTGTCAACACATTAAGTAACATAAATTTAACATCATTATTTATTCAATTGCAACAGTAAGGGTTCTGTTGGTCATTTCATCATAAACCGGTTCAAGTTCATAATGTGTTCCTGATTTCACGGCACATTTTCCTTTATAATGAACAATCAAAGTACATTGTTCTGCCTGATGAGTATCAAGTTCACATACGTCAATTAATGTTTCAATAACAAATTCAAAAGAATTAAAATCATCATTATAAAGAATAAGTTCTTTAATTTCAGATAAATCTTCCTTTGTTTCTTTTAAAACCTGAACTTTTTCTTTAACCATTTTTTTACAAATTAAGAGAACATAAATAAGTTGTTAAAATTACAATAAATTTCTTAAAAAAAATTAATTTTAACAAAAACGTTAAATTTTTTTATAATTTTATTTTTTATATTAATATTTTATCTTTTTACTTTTGTCTTTTATCTTTATATATATGCTTGATTTCAATAAATTCATAACAGCTTTAAAAGGAAGAATTTCAATGCCTTTACCCGGCGAGGAAGCACAGATGCTAATGGCTCCGCTTACAAGGTCAGAATATCTGAAAAATTTACCGGATAATTATAAAATTAAGAAAAGCAGCATACTGATACTTTTTTATCCCTACAACAATTCGGTTAAAACGGTACTTATCCAGCGTGCTAAATATGATGGTATTCACAGCGGACAAATTTCATTTCCCGGCGGACAATTTGAAGAAACCGATAATAACCTCATTGAAACTGCTTTAAGAGAAACAAAAGAGGAAATCGGTATCGATATTTCAAAAGTTAATATTATCGGTAATATTTCAGAAATATTTATACCTCCAAGCCTTTTTTTAGTACTTCCTGTATTAGGATATACTAATGAAATTCCTCATTTCGCTGCAGACAAAAAAGAAGTGGAAAATATTTTTCAAATCAATATGTCCGACCTTCTTGATGAAAACAAAATCTGCGAAAGGCAAGTAATAAACAGTGAAAATATTAAAATTAACGTTCCTTGCTTTTTTATTGAAGATTCAATAATCTGGGGTGCAACAGCAATGATAATCAGTGAATTGATTCAGGTTATCAGGGAAGCAATTGAATAATTACACAAAACATTCCATTTCTCTTGTTGAAAGATAGTCGGAAAAATTAAATTAAGTTCATCTAAAAATATTATAGAAATGGAATGTTTATGAATTTACTTCAAAATTTCAATATCATAAGTAATTTCAGCGCTTTTTCTTAAAAGTTCGCTTACACCGCAATATTTATCCTGTGACAGATTAATTGCTTTTTTTAATTTATCCAAAGGCAAATAATCACCTTTAAAAGTATATGTAATATGGATTTTATGATAATATTTCGGATGTTCCTCTGTTAATTCACCGTTAACCGAAACATTAAGATAATCAGGTTTTACACGCATTTTTCCTAATATTGAAATAACATCCATTCCTGTACAACCGCCCAAAGAAGCAAGTGTTAAAGGTTTTGGACGCGGACCTGTGTTTTTGCCACCAACTTTTTCTTCGGCATCTATTCTTATTTTAAAATCATTAACATCGGCTTCAAATGCCATTTCACCAAGCCATGTGCAATTAACTTTATTTTTCATTATAGAACCATTTTTTGCAAAAATATTTAAAATCCTAATTAAAATAAAATTCACCCGGAATAATTCCAACTTTAAACGAATCAACAGCAGTACCGGTAACATCATTGTATCTTAAAAACCATCCGTCCTGAACAAAATCAAGAGGATCGGTAGCATAAATATACTCCGTTGAAATATCAAATCCCAAACCATAAAAACCTGTTGGACGCTTAATTAATATTGTCAGGTTTAATTCAGTTGAATTAATATCAAAGCTATAAACCCCGCCCGGATATATATAATACAAAATATTCTTATCTTTATTTATTATCAGTTTTTCGGGGTGTTCTGATGTTGTCGGGAAAGCAAAATCCTCTTCAATTGAATAATCATCAGGGTTAATACAAATAAGATGACCTTCGGTATCACCCGGCTGAGGCCAACCGTTCCATCCATTACCTGAACACATAACCCAAACTTTACCGTTTATATCAAGCTGGATACCTGTAGGTTTTTTTTCAACATTAATTGTTGCTATTACATTATCTGTTTGACTATCAATAACTGTAATTGTGCTATCAATACTAAATCCGCCCTGATTTAATACAAAAACTTTGTTTCCAGTCAAAAGCATTTTTTCAGGACCTGTTCCCGTCGGAATTGTTTTTATTTCTGTATTAGTATTCAAATCTATAACAGATACAACATTATTCCAGCTTGTAACATAAGCTTTGGTATTGTTAATACCTAAAAAATATCTCGGCAAAACTATACCTTCAATAGTAGCTGTTGAAACAAAATCTTTTTCATCAACAACTTCAATTTTATTTGCATTATTTACAACAATATATGCCTTTTCATTAAATACTTCAATTGACTGAACAATGTTTCCCAAAACTTCACCATTTACTTGTTCAAAAACATTATTCAAAACTTTTAAACTGTCCCTGTAAAAAATACTTACAGTACCTGTCCCGGTCTGAAACGGTCCTTCATTTGCAATAAATACCCTGTTGTCGGATATTTGCGAAATTGGTGCCAGTTCATCTTTATCTTTTTTACAGCCGGTAATTGTAATAATTAAAATACTACTGATAATTAATAACTGTGTAATTTTCATTTTTTTCATAATAATTAATTTTAAAATTTAACAATATATTTATTGACCTGCCGGGCATTGGCATGTATTTAATTGCCTGATAACTTACATTCCAAAGATTATTTATGTTAATCTGAAGATTTAAAGCACAACTTTTAAATTGAAATTCCTTTGATATGCTGAAATTTCCTAATGAATAAGCAGGCACAAAGTCTTTATTATCCCTGCTTGTATAACTTTTCCCTGTATAATTTTGATTATAGGAAAGCCTAAAAGTTCTGTAATCAAAACTTATTTGCACAAAGAAATTATGTAAAGGAGTATATATTAATTGTTTTTCATAAGTGTTATCATTGCCGGATAATTTTTTTTGATTAGTTGATTTTGAATATGTGTAGCCCTCTGAAAGACTTATTCCAAGATCATTGAAATTTAATCTGGTTTTTCCGGAAAATTCAAATCCCCTTGCCCATACTTTCTGAATATTATCAGGCGTCCAGAAACTATAAACACTATCGGGATGCCAGATAATCCAGTTGTCAACCGATGAACTGTAAGCTGTTAACACAAATTCGGAATAATGTAATTTATTACTTTTATTTTTGATTTTAAAAATAATGCTTGCTTCTTCATTCCAGCTAATTTCCGGTTTAAGATTCTCGTTTCCACCGGGTTGCCAGTAACGATCGTTAAGAGTTGGTGCTCTGAAATTTCTTGAAATATTTATTTTACCATAAATAATTTTCCAGATTTTTCCTTCAAATCCCAATGAAGGATTAAGCTGTGCAACATATTCCTGAATAAACTCCTGCCTGATATTCAGGTTTGACAACCAGTTTATTTTTGGTATCTTTTGCTGAAAAGAAAGAAAAACTGCAAACCGGTTCTGTTGTTTAATTCCATTATAATATTGTACATCAGCATTATTAAATGTAAAATTTGCACCTATGTTGATAACAGAATTTTTCCAAAAACTTTTCTTTAGCTCAAATTCAGAGATTAATTTGTTTGTTTTAATTACTGAATTAATTTCATAAACACTATCTACATAATTCAGGTAATCAAAAAAATAAGCTGCTTTTGCAGTTAACAAACCATTATTAATATTTTTTAACCAATAAACCGAAGAACGAACCGATTTATCAACCTGATAAGCCGAAGAGTTTGCAGTGGTCAGGGTTGGAGGTATTTCCCTGTTGGCATATTGAAACCATATACTTGCTTTCAAATATTGTTTGTTTGAAAATTGCCTGCTTAATTCCTGTATAATTCCAAAGTTTGTTAATGCAGCATTTTTCTGGCGTTCAATTTTATCATTATTTTTAAATGGAAAATCATTTTTTTGTTTATTAAAAATAACTCCTGTTGACGAATTCCAATTTTTATTTGAGAATGTTGCCTTTAACTGTGTTGAATATTTTTGGAAGCTTCCATACGAAACTCCAGCATCAATTCCGGTATATTTACTAAAAATCGGCAAATTATTCAAATGAATGCTTCCTCCGATATTTCCGCTTCCATATAAGGAGCTTGTACCTCCGTTTTGGATTTTAATTGATCCAAAGAAAAATACAGGAATTAATGAAAGGTCAACAATTGCAATATTAGGCGGGTCAATAGCAAAACCGTTCCAGAAAAAACCTGTCTGACTTGCTGATGTTCCCCTGAATGAAATAGTAGCCAGACTGCCTTGCCCATAAGATTTAATATACAGTGGAGTTTGTTCTGCCAGAAGCTTGCTCAACGATGATGTTCTGTACCTTTCTATTACAACAGAATCTATGTTGGTTATATTCAATCCTGTTGAAAAATCATTTAATCTGCCGGCACTGATATTTACTTCTGATAACTGATAAACCGTATCAATTTGATTACTTTGAGAATGTAATTGTATTGAAAACAATACGACAAAAAATATTAA
>JAUWSB010000078.1 GCA_030610255.1 Bacteroidota bacterium | reverse complement strand
CTTTTGCAAAATAATCCCATTTAATAACAATATTCCAAACCCTTTCACCCATTTCCATTGATAATTGATAAACCTGTAACCCTTCTAATTTCATAACTTTAATATTTTAATTTAACATTATTATTTCTATTGTATTTCCATCGTATTTCCATAGTATTTCTACAGTATTACAATTGTATTTCAATCGTATTTCAACTGTATTACAATTGAATTTCCACCGCATTTCAATACTTCATCTCATCCATCTCAATATCCTTTTCATCAATTCTTTTCTTGTTAATTGATTTCCATGCATACCAGATATAAGCAATTACAAAAGGAACTAATAGCGAAACATAGCTCATAGCAGTTAAAGTATATTTACTTGACGAACTGTTTTCGATTGTTAACGAACTTTGTAAGTCGTAAGTTGAGGGATAATAAGCCGTATTATTAAATCCTGCTAACATTAACACAGAGAATACTGTCAGAATGGTTCCTACTCCCGAATACCAAATTCCTTTTCTGCTTTCTTTAAATAAAGTCAGGAAAATGCCGGCTAATACTCCTACAACCCCTATAAGGAACATTATCAAAACCAAAGGCATTTGCAACAGGTTATGCAGATATTTGAATTTCTCCATTGAAACGATTTTAGTTACGGGATCAACTGCGAAACCTTGTCGTGTAAGCAATAAAACAACAAATAATAAAAAGAAAACAAGGAACGGAAAAACACAAACCTTTAACACACTCTTTGATTTTAAAATAATATTTTTATTTTCAATAGAATTAATAAAATACATCAAAGCTAAAATTCTTGATAAGAAAAATATTGCCAGTCCGAGAGATAGATTTGTAATATTAAAAGCTGCTTCCAATCCGCGATAAGGTGTTTCCCATCTTGAGATAACAGGGTCGTTGATATCGGTTATTCTTAATTTATCAATTGAGAATTCAGAGCCGGTGAAAAATGTTCCTACTGCTGTTCCAATTAATATTGTTGCCAATATCCCGTTGATAAGCAAGAAAGTATCAAAAGTTTTCTGACCTAAAAAATTATTTGCCTTTGAGCGATACTCGTATGATACCGCCTGAATGATAAAGCTGAACAATATTATTATCCAAACCCAGTATGCGCCCCCGAAACTTGTTGAATAAAATAACGGGAATGAAGCAAAAAATGCTCCCCCGAAAGTTACAAGAACGGTAAAAGTAATATCCCATTTTCTGCCGATTGAGTTTATCAGCAATGAACGCTCAATCTTAGTTTTTCCGATTTGGTTAATCAATGTCTGACCTCCCTGAACAAACATCATAAAAACCAGTATTGATGCTAAAAGTGAAATAATAACCCACCAATATTGCTGTAAAGCTAAATATGATAAATTTTCAAACACAATTAACTCCTTTCTTCTTTAGGTCCTAATTTGATTTGATGTAACATAATTTTTATCTCGGCTATCAGCAGGATTGTAAACAAAGCTGCAAATAACCAGAATGTAAGAACTACCGTTCCTGTATTCAGATGTGAAGTTGACATCCATGTAGGTAAAATATCCTGCATAGTCCAGGGCTGCCTGCCGACTTCAGCAACAACCCAGCCTAATTCCGAAGCAATATATCCCAATGCTATCGACCACATTGCCAATTTAAGAAAACCTTTTTTCACGGCAATTTTGTCTTTCAAAGTATATACAAGAGCAAGAATAAAGAAAATAATGAAATAAAATCCTAATCCAACCATCATGTGAAAGCTGTAAAAGGTTATTCCCACGGGTGGAATCGAACTTTCTTTATCAGGTAAAAAGCCATATCCAATATCTTTATAATTATCTTCAAGTAATTTTAAGCTCTCAGCCGCGACTTTACTGTCATTGGCATCTTTAGCTTTTTTGTAGTTTGCTAATGATTCAACTGCAATCTTACCTTTTTCCATCCTTTCTTCAGTTGACCTGATACCGTATTTTTCATTTCCATAAATCAAATCATTAATTCCGGGGACAAATGCGTTAAAATCCCTATAACTAAAATATGATAAAGCTTTAGGTATTTTAACTGCAAAAACATATTCATCTTTATCATCGCCAACTTTTTTGCCGGGCTTGAGCATTCCGACAGCAACAAGCCCGGCGCCTTCTTCACCATTGTATAAACCTTCCATGGCAGCAAGTTTCATTGGCTGGGTTTGTGCAACATCGTGAGCAGAGCCATCACCTGTAACAACGAGGAAAAGTGAAGAAATCAAACCAACCACGGCACCTATCACAATACTTTTCTTCGCAAAGATAATATGGCGGTTTTTTAATAAGAACCAAGCGCTTACTCCAATCACGAATAATGAACCTATTACATAAGCATTTGTTAAAACATGTAAAAATTTATGAACTGCAGTAGGTGATAGCAAGACTTCCCAGAAATTTTCCATTTCATTTCTTACTGTATCGGGATTAAAACGCATACCTACAGGATTCTGCATCCATGCATTAGCAACCAGTATCCATAATGCTGAAATATTGGAGCCAAAAGCTACGAGCCATGACGAAAGCATGTGGAATTTTTTACTAACCCTGTTCCACCCGAAAAACATAACTGCAATAAAAGTGGACTCGAGAAAGAAAGCCATAATTGCTTCAATGGCAAGAGGAGCGCCAAATATATCGCCCATAAACCACGAATAGTTTGACCAGTTAGTGCCAAATTCAAATTCAAGAATAATACCGGTTGCTACTCCAATGGCGAAGTTTATACCAAAAAGTTTCATCCAGAACTTCGTCATATTTTTCCATTCCTGTTTTCCTGTTTTATAATATATTGTGTGCATAAATGCAACAATGAACGACAAACCAAGAGTAAGCGGAACGAAAAACCAGTGATAAATAGCAGTTAAGGCAAATTGTGCCCTCGACCAATCAACCAATGTAAAGTCAATTTCATTCATTTTTCTGATTTTTGTTTGTTAATACATTAATTACATGATTGCTTTTCTCCTCATCTGAAGAAAAATTCGTATTTAAAAAATCAGGAAAGAAAAATAACTTCAGGATGGCAAACATTATTAAAAGCTTTATCAGGATTATTAACCAAAGTTTTCTGCTTAGCTTGCTCTGGTTTTTAAATCCATCAATATAGAAGTAAAAGATGTTTTTAATAATTTTCATATTATAAATCATAAAAAATTAGTTGATAGTAGGATACTCAAATTGCCGCCCTGTTAGTTTCTCAATTCTAATTTTTATTATTTTAATATTATCAACTGACGGCTTTGAAAATTTGAAATCAATATCTGAGTAGTTTTTCATAAAAATTTTAAGCCCATTAATTTTTTCATCATAATCGTCAATAATTTCAGCTTTTCCATGTGCAATAACACTACGGTATTTCCATCTCCACGAACAGGCAACCTCTTTATCGCGATAAAACAAATCGTGATCAACATCAAATTCGACACAAACATTATTGTTTTTTTTCAGAATTTCCAGCTTTCCCCCATAATTGGATGTGTGTAAGTATATGGTTTTGTTTTCGTAGCCAAAGTTAAAAGCTAAAACATAAGGCTTATCACCATCAATCATCCCAACATGGCAAATCTTTGCTCTTTTTATAATTTTCTCCTGATCTGAGAAATCAAGGATATCTTTGATCGTTCTATCTCTTTTTTGCATATAAATATAATTGTTTATAATTAGTTTATTAATCAATTCCTATTTCCTAGCTTCGAGGATAGATTTTAAAAATGGTATAGGGGGAATAAGGGTATAGGGGTATAAGGTCCCTTATTTCCCCTATTTCCTTTATTTCCCTTATTTCCCATATTTCCCTTATACCCCATAATTCAATAATAATATTTGTCAATTAAATACTGGTTAGTTACATATTAAGTTATCCAAGTGCAACATCCAACACCATCATTATAGAAAAACCTAGCATGGCACCAATTGTAGAAATATCATTGTTTCTGTTTAGTTGCGATTCGGGGATTAATTCTTCAACTACAACATATATCATGGCTCCTGCAGCAAATGATAATGCATAAGGTAAAAAAAATGTCATTGACATAACAGCTACGGCACCAATAACTCCTGCAATAGGTTCAACAATTCCTGATAATTGACCGTACCAAAAACTTTTAAATCTCGACAAGCCTTCTCGTCGCAATGGTACTGATACTGCCGTTCCTTCAGGAAAATTCTGTATCCCTATCCCAATAGCAAGGGCAATTGCACCGGCAATTGTTACTGAGGGCAATCCTGATGCAACAGCTCCAAATGCCACACCAACTGCTAAACCTTCAGGGATATTATGCAAGGTAATTGCAAGGACGAGTAAAACACTTTTTTGCCATCCGGTTTTTATACCTTCTGCTTCCGACCTTTTATAACCGAGATGAAGATGTGGTAAAATTTTATCAATAATCCATAAAAATGCACCTCCGGTTAAAAATCCCACAACTGCAGGCACCCATGAAATCATGCCAAGATTTTCAGCCATTTCGATTGCCGGAGCTAATAGCGACCAAAAACTTGCAGCTATCATAATTCCGGCTGCAAATCCAAGCATACCATCCAAAACCTTTTGATTTATTGTTTTGAAAAAGAAAACCACAGCAGCACCCATTGCAGTTAACAGCCATGTAAATAGAGTAGCAATTAATGCCTGAGTTACAGGTGTAAATTGTTCTAACCAATCAATCATTTGAATATAGTTTTAGTTTCGTTATACCAGAAGATAAAATCAAGATGTGCTAAAGGAATTCTTATTTTATTTGAGAACTCCTTTATTTGGTTTTCAATTTGAAAATATTTTTTTTCGGGAATAGATTTTGGAATTTCGTTAATTACATTGAATTTATTCAAATTTTTCAAAATATGTCTATCTAAAATTGCAATGTCTTCAACAAATCCAATATTTCTCAGAAAATGACTTGATTCTTTTAAACCATAACCTTTTATGTTTTTATTCAACCAATTTCTTTTTTCGGAAACTGATGTCAGTTCAGATAAAGTTTCTCTGATGCCATTGGAATTATTAAAAAACATATCCCTCGCCTCAACCAAATAAGAGGCTTTATTGTTTTTAAATCTCACTAAATTCATATCCTCAGCAATTGCAGCAGAATCTCCTTCGAACAATTTTCGGTTTTCTGTTAATTTAATTATTGTTTTCCATGCATTTTCAGCTTTTGATTGAGGGGTTAAAAGACAAAAGGCAAGTTCCTGAAATAATCGTTTCTCATCGGCTTCATTCCAAACAGATTTAAATTCGGTTATTCGATTAAGAATATCCTGTTTAATTTTATTATAGATGTCGAACAATTCTTTCACTCTACAAACTTTTAACTTTTAACTTTAAGTCCACTCCGAAAAGTCGTAAAAACTAAAAACAGCTACAGATTAACCCTGTTGAATCCCATTCGGGAGCAAAGTTATTCAACAGGTTCAAAATCATCTTTACTTACTCCACATTCAGGACAAACCCAGTCATCTGGAATATCCTCAAATTTGGTACCCGGTTCAATACCACCATCAGGATCACCTTCCTTAGGGTCGTAAATGTAACCACATACTGTGCATTCATACTTTTTCATAATTTATTTCCTTTCATTTTTTTATTAATAATTAATTTCTTGTTTTTTTACATTAATTTTAAAACAACTTTAGTTGGATAATAATAGCTTCTCTACCTTTTTTAGATTAACTTCTCTTTTGTATAATGGTCTTTTATTGTTTTTATAAGCTTTTAAATTTTCGGAGAAGGTTTTGTTTTTTCCATTTTTATAAATTATACCTAATGGTAACTTATCAGTTTCAAATGCTTTTTCTAATGCCGCCATTTTATCTGTATTATCGTAACTTTCATCCACATAATAAGTATTGTCTTTAAACCATTTGAAAGTATTAATTTTATTAAATGAAACGCATGGATGGAAAACATCAACAAGTGCATACCCTTTGTGATTGACAGCTTCTTTCAAAATTCCTTTCAATTGTTTCATGTCTCCCGAAAAAGCTCTTGCCACAAACGAAGCATTTAAAGAAATGGCAACTGCAATTGGATTAAAAGGTTCTAAAAAAACCCCATCCAATTGCAGAGTGGTTTTTGAGCCCTTTCTGCTTGTGGGGGAAGCTTGTCCTAAAGTTAGACCGTAAACCATATTATTATGCACAATATTTACTATATCAATGTTTCTTCTGATTGCATGTATAAAATGATTTCCACCTTCCCCATACATATCGCCATCTCCTCCTTCAGCAATAACAATAAGCTCAGGATTTGAAGCTTTTATTCCTGTTGCAACAGAAAGTGCCCTTCCATGTAATCCATTAAAACAATTGGAATTTATGTATTGTGATGTCTTAGCTGCCTGCCCAATTCCAGCAGAAAAAACAAGCTTCATAGGGTCAATATTTAATTCTACAAAAGCTTCCTTTATGACTTTTAGAATAGCAAAATTCCCACAGCCGGGACACCAGGCAGTTTCAGGTATTTGGTCAAAATCAAAATTTGTCTTCATTATTTTTTCTCTTTTAATTTTTCAATAATTTCTTCTAATGAAAAAGGCATTCCATTGTATTTTAAAATATGCTTGTTAAATTCCAAACCGGTTTGAGATTTAATAAGTTGTCCGAATTGAGAAGTAGCATTATTTTCAACTATAATCCGGTTTTTTGCTTTTTCCAGAATTTTCTGTGTATTATTTGGCAAAGGGTAAACCTGCTTGAAGTAAACAAAAGCAATATCATCATCTTTAAGCACTTCGACTGCTTCTTTAATAACACCATAAGTAGAACCCCAGCCAACAATTAATGTTTTATAGTTTTTTGAGCCAATAATTTCAGCATCAATAGATTCCTTTGAAATAGATTCCATTTTTCTTAATCTTTTATCAACCATTTTTTCTCTAATTTCAGGGTCCTCAGTGATAAATCCGCCCTCATCATGTTCGTGGCTGTCAAATCTTACATATCCTTTGCCGTACATAGGAACTCCTCTTGGAGATATTCCATCTTCAGTAATTTTATACCTAATGTAATCTTTATCAGTTTTTATGAAATAATTCTTCGGTTTAAACATTGAAAAATCAATTGGTTTGATGCTTTGGTAGGAATCGATAAAAAATTGGTCAGTTAAAACTATAACAGGAATTTGATATTTGTCGGCAAGATTAAATGCTTTTTGAGTTAAAAAAATTCCATCTTCTACATTACCTGGTGCAAAAATAATTCTTGGAAATTCGCCATGACCTGTGTATAAAGCCAGGTTTAAATCAGCTTGTTCAGTTTTTGTAGGAAGACCTGTTGAAGGTGCCGGTCTTTGCGCAAGATGAATTACAATAGGTGATTCAACCATTGCTGCATTGCTAATGCCTTCTTGCATTAATGCAAATCCACCTCCCGAAGTTGTTGTCATCGCACGTGCACCTGCATACCAGGCACCCTGAATCATATTAATTGCAGAAATTTCATCTTCAGCCTGTTCAACGACAACCCCAAACTCTTCTGAATGCTTTGCCAAAAATTGTATAACTCCGGTTGAAGGCGACATTGGATAGGCGGATATGAAATTACAACCCCCAGCCAATGCACCTATCGCAACAGATTCAGTTCCACTTAATATTATCTGTTTTTTTATTTCTTCATTTTTTTCAACCTGAATCGCTAATTTCAAGTTCTTTCCATAATCATAGCCCTTAATTACTGCATTAATATTATTTTCTGTAATATTTACTCCTTTAGCAGAAAATTGCTCAGATATATACTCTTTTATCAAATTTAAATTAATATTAAAAATTCCGGATAAAAGACCAAAAATTATAACATTAGAATAAATCAAGCCGCCGACTTCTTTAGCTAAAGAACTAAGAGGTATGTCTTTTATCTTATATTGACCATCTTTATATTTATCCTCAATAAAAGTATTTTCTCCAATTATAATAGTATTTTCAGAAAGACGGTTTTCTATTCGATAAATAGCATTTCTGCTTAATACGATTAAAATATCAATTTTATCTACAAAAGACTGAATGCTTTTATTTGACACCCTGATTTCTGTTGTATTATTTCCACCTCTCACTCTCGACATAAGTTCAGTAGTAGAAAAGATATTATAACCGGAATTTTTCAAAGCCCTAATAATTAGTAATTCTACCGTTCTGATTCCTTGTCCGGCTTCTCCTGATAAAACTATTGAAATATCATTTTTCATAATTTTTTTATTTTAATTCAAACGTGCCTTATTTAACCTGACCTATTCATAAACTTTTGTTTTACCAATGCTGCCAGGCCTTTTCCCGAAGGGATGCGTATGTATAGATTCTGACAGGTTTTTTGAAATCTGACAAAGTTCATAGAACCTGCCAATAATTACCAGTGAATTATTTAAGTTAAGAGGGTGTTACAAAAAATAACTTAAATTATCATTTCTCTCCCGATTTATAACTGGGAAAGAAATAACTTTTTATATCCTTTTAAAAAAGAATATTTATTCCACTACTTCAAAATCATCTTTACCTACTCCACATTCAGGGCAAGTCCAATCATCCGGGAGGTCTTCAAAAGCAGTTCCGGGTGCTATTCCTCCATCAGAATCACCTTCCTTAGGATCATAAATGTAACCACATACTGTGCATTCGTACTTTTTCATAATTTGTTTCCTTTCATTTTTTTATTAATAATTATTTTTTTATATTCCTGAAGTATTCAAGTTTCCCAAGCTAACAGTGATCAATCTTTTCTGGTTTGGGTCATCATCATTATATAAAGTAATTGTCACTTGAAGATGAAGATTATAAACGCTTATAATAGTTTCCTTAGATTTGATAATTCCAACTTTTAAAATATCAGAATTTATAATGCCGTATTTTCGTGTTGGGTCATCTCCGAAAATCTCATCACCGCTTTCTAAAAATTTTCTGTTGTAATTTTTACTGAATTCATAAATATTTGAAATATCCTCGATAGTTATTATCTGTAAATTCTCTATCCCGTCTAGGTTGGTTGTGAACCAGGTAAAAACATGTTCATCCAATAAGCATCTGTTAAGGTTATCTTTCATCAATATTCTGGCATTGTTGATTATGGCTCTGCCATAGAAATTATTATCAAAAGAGTAGATTTTATCATACGTTATGGCATAACGCATATTAACTCCACCGATAATCTTTCGCAATTTGGGATAATAATGATATGAATTAAAAGCTCTCAGGATAATTGCAAAATTACATGCAAATAGTAATGATTGCAATGGGTTGTCAAATATCAGGAAACCTCCATCACCGGTGCTTATAAAGCTTTTTTCAATTCTTTCGGCAGTGTGTTTCTGAAAAATAAATTTATGATTCGATTGGCACAAAGTAATTGTGGTATTAAGAATTGTTTTTAAAAGAAAAGGTATCAGGGTTTGTTCGAATTCTCCATAAGAACTGTATTGATACATATCAAATCCTAAAACTGATTTTCTGCCGATTTTTTCATAACCTACATATTTTTTTAATTCTTTATACAAATCACGATGGTCAGGAATAATGTTTGTCTTTTCAAAAATCACTCTTTTATCTGTTTTCTGTATAATACTTTTGATACAGTCATGATTGAGTATTTTAACAGATTTTTTCATTTGTTGTTGGGTTTTGATTTATATACTATTCTGTATTCATTTTATTCCTGCAAAATATTTCATAAACTGAACTCTTTCAAAAGCTGCCGGATTATCAATTTTTTCATAGCTCATTTTACCTCTGAAATCATCAAGCTTGGAAAAATTGTTTTTTGACATCCAATGTTCAATAAATTCTAATATCGACAGAATATGATTTGAACCATTTTTATAAATAGCTGAAACAATCTGTACAGCAGTTGCTCCGGCAAGTATCTGTTTTATCACACCTTCGCCATCGTGAACACCTGTTGATGCAGCTAAATCACACTCAACTTTACCTGATAATAAAGCTATCCAGCGAAGCGAAATTGAAATTTCTTCAGATGAGCTAAAAATATTTGATGAAGTAATTTTAAAATTATCAATATCAATATCAGGACTGTAATAACGGTTGAATAAAACAATACCGTTCACATTTTTTGTCCAGCATATTTTTTTTATCAAATTGGATAGACCGGCAGAATAATGGCTCATTTTTAAAGAAATTGGGATATTTACTTCCTTCCTTACTTTTTCAATTATATCAAAATATATTTTTTCATTTTCTTCGCCACTGCGATTATCATCAGCCGGAAGCATTGAAACATTTATTTCAAGTGCATCTGCTCCTGCATCTTCAAATTTTTTTGCAAACGACATCCACTCATTATCGGAAATACAGTTTATGCTGGCAATTACCGGAATATCAACAGCTTCTTTTGATTTTTTTATCAAATCAAGATATTTATCAATATTATGTTCTTTTGTATATTCGCTGATATATTCATAAGCATCAGTATAACCGGATTGGTCCTCATAAATGTTTCGCGAAACTTCTGCCAAAATTTGTTCTTCAAACAACGATTTCAGCACAACTGCACCTGCACCATTATCTGCCAGTTCTTTAATTTTTTCAACAGATTTTGTCAAACCTGAACTTCCGATTATAATGGGATTTTTAAGTTTTAATCCCAAGTAAGTTGTTGTTAAATCCATGATATCTTTTTATTTTAATTGCTGGTTTCTTGTTTGTCATCCATGCGGACTTCCTTTGGTCGTTCGATAGTCATTCGATAGTAATTCGATGGTTTACCCTGTGAAATCCGATTTATCGGTATATTTCACAGGGTCATTCAGTTGTCATTCGATGGTATTTCCATCGTATTTCCATTGTATTTCTATCGTATTTCCATTGTATTTCTATCGTATTTCAATCGTATTTCTATTGTATTTCCATCAACCATCAAACCATTTCAAATCAATAATTATCTTCTTTTATTTCAAAGTAGGCTTGTGGATGAAGACAAGCAGGGCATTTTTCAGGAGCTTTTTTTGCTTCATGAATGAATCCGCAGTTTCGG
>JAUWSB010000109.1 GCA_030610255.1 Bacteroidota bacterium | reverse complement strand
TGAGGCATCACCGAATAAAAGCAGATATTTTGGTTCTTCACCAGGATTTGCTTTATCATATAACATTTTAACAAAATTCCTGATAGCAGAGATATCCTGAGCACCTGAAGAAAATTCATTATAAATTTCCTGGGGTTTCACCACAAATATGCTTAAATTATCATAATTTATATGATGGTCAGCCAAACGGTATGCCTGATCAATAAAACCGGGGTGACTGACAATTATCATATCAATATTATTTAAAGCGTGCAAGTTCTGATTTGGAACCTTTTCAACATATTCAGGCGAAAGATATGAAGTTCCGTTATGTGCTGTAAATTCCAGCAATGAATCGGTAGGGAGAGTAAAGGTTAAATCATTTCCTGATAAAGTTGCATCAACACTCATTATATTAAGCGGGTCGGTAACATTCCAAATGTTAACTGAATTATTGGCATTAGATAAGGTAAATTTTGAAATATTTCCAATACCTGTTGAGCTTGCATTTCTGAATGACATCTGGTTACCGCTGAATTTCAGGTGCCTGCATACATTAATCTCAAAGTAATTTAGCCAACCAATTGAATTTGAAGCTGTTTTTCTATAATCAAGTTTTATATTAATATTATCATTATTAACAGGGAAATTAAAATATTTTTCTACAGATTTTGCATAAGATGAACTGGAACCATGATATATTTTTGGAACAGAAAATTCATTAATAGATTGACTGTTTGCATAAACTTTAAAATAACTTGTGTTATCCGATCTGGCAGCAACAACAATTCTAAAATTTACATTATTACTTTTATCTAAATTTGGAAAGCTAAACGGAAACTCATAAGAGGTTACAATATCAAATGTTTCACCATACCATGTTCTTCCGGTGTTTATCAGGTTTTCCATTTCTATTTCATGATAAGCATAATCATCAAAAACAGTAATAAAATTTGTTGGAGTTAAACCTGATGATTGCTGTGATGTAATTCTTTTGCCTTCACCCAGATCGGTTGTAATAAAATAATACGTATAATATGAATAATTATTTAATGTATGTATATAATATTGGTTTAAAACTCTGTATTCCCATGTATTTGGAGATTCACCATAAAATAGGATATAATCATTTTTATCAAAACTGCCATCGTCTTCCCCTACAACAATAATAGCATTTTCCTGAAGGTCATCATAAGTGGAAATAAGATTTGATTCAGGTAGCATTCCTCCGCCGTTACCATAAATTCTTAAATTCTTGGGATTAATTGATGAAACATTTATTCCCATATTTAAAAGATCATCATAAGTTATTTTATAAATACTTGTTTGATTAACACGTATTTTATACCAGTCGCCGTAAGAAAGAACAGAATTATTCCTGTAACTTACTGTCTTGTATACATCTTTTTCAGCTTCAATGATGTTTATTTCCAATTCAAAGAAAATAAGTTTTTCGTATTTTCCGGTTTCGGAATTCAATCTGATTGGGATGAATGAAATGTTGGCATAAGGAACTTTTTTTACTGCAGAATGAGTGATATGAATAATTATACTTTTTTCAATTTTTCCCGATTCAATAATATGGTTTGTTTCCTGATTATTTAGCGGTTTATAAACTGTATTTTTTAATTCGGCATGAATTATATCACCTTTAGAGGATAATTCAATTTTTTTGAAATAAACCGGCAGATTACCCGAATAGGATTTAAAAATTGCATTTTCAAATGTTAATAATGTTTGTGTTTCATTTTCGGAAATATGAATTGATTTTATGGGTTTCCAGTTTATTTTTTCTTTAATTTTAATTTGTTTGGAAAATGATAAAAAGGGAATAATATTCAGAAGAAGAAGAAAAAATATTTTATATTTCATTCTGATAAAATGTTAATTTTATTTTTGTTATACCTTATAAAAATTTAAAAGTAAATCAATTTTTTAAACGATTCAAAGCATTCAATATTGTTAATATTTAAATAAAATAAAAAAAATAGTAAAATTTAAAAAAATGTTTGTATATTTGTAATCCCAAATTTTACGACATATAAATGATGAGAAAATTTGTTATCATACTGATATTTATGATATTTGCAATGAAGTTTGGTTTTTCCCAGGATCCAAGTTTTTCACAATTTTACGCAAATCCATTGTATTTAAATCCTGCATTAACCGGATCGACTGAGTGCGGAAGAATAAATTTAAACTACCGAAACCAATGGCCTTCGTTATCAAATGCATTTATTACTTATAGTGCTACATACGATCAAAGCTTACCCCAAATATCAAGTGGTATAGGACTTTCTTTTATAGGAGATAATCAAGGTAACGGAGCACTTAATACCAATATTATAAGTGCTTTTTATTCATATAAATTGCAGGTTAGTGAAAAGATTTTACTCACTGCCGGTTTTCAGGGCTCATATTATCAGGAAAAGCTTGATTGGGGAAAGCTTATATTTGAGGATCAAATTGATCCGAATACTGGCCCAACAAACCTCCCTACTTCAGAAGTACCACCCGGAAATCTGAATAAATCATATGTAGATTTTTCCACAGGTATGATTATAGGATATTCGGATATATTTTTTGCAGGTGTTGGAGTACATCATCTTACTCAACCGAAAAATGGATTTTATGATAATTCCGATAGCAAGCTCCCGATGAAAATAACTGCACATGCAGGTGCAACAATAAATCTTACTCAGGGAACGTTTGGATATAATAATACTGAAGATTTTATTTTATCGCCTAATGTTCTTTATCAACAACAGGAAGAATTTCATCAACTGAATATTGGTTTATATGCAAAAAAATATCCTTTTGTTGGTGGATTATGGTTCAGGCATAATTTTGAAAATGCAGATGCTTTGATAATATTGATAGGTTTCCAACAAAGCAGATACAGAATAGGATATAGTTATGATTTTACCTTATCAAAATTAAGTAATGGTAGTGGAGGTGCACACGAAATTTCATTTGCATGGGAATTTTGCATTTATAAAGGCGAAAAAAGAAAAGTAATTAAGGCAATAAAAGCACCATCTTTTTAGTTATACTGAATAAAATCGGATTTGCAAAAAATTTACGATAATAAGTAACTAAAATTCAACAATGGCTCATGATTGATTATTATAAAGTATAATGCGTTTAGTATAATAAATTTTAGTAAATCAAAACACTTAAAAAAATGGCTAAATACAACAAAATTCTTACTACAATTGCAGTCCTAACATCCATTGTGATCTTGTCATCCTGTGGTGGTAAACAAAGATCTCATAGTACAGGTTGGGAATACAACAACCCTAAAACCGGTGGTTTTGAAGTTTCTTCTGCTACCGATCAACAAACAGGTCCGGGTCTTATTTTTATTGAAGGTGGAACCTTTGTCATGGGTAGCACCACACAAGACCTTCTTTTTGACTGGAACAATATCCCGAGAAGAGTTACCATCCCTTCATTTTACATGGACGAAACAGAAGTCAGCAATCTTGACTATTTGGAATACTTATACTGGTTAAGCAGAGTTTTCGGTGAAGATTATACTGAAGTTTACATTGCAGCTTTGCCTGACACACTTGTTTGGAGAAACAGATTAGCTTACAACGAACCTTTGGTGGAAATGTATTTCCGTCATCCGGCATATCATCATTATCCGGTAGTTGGCGTTTCATGGGAACAGGCTAATGATTATTGTTCATGGAGAACTGACAGGGTTAATGAATTACTTTTAATAGAAGCCGGTATTCTTGAAATGGATCCTGATCAGAAAAATGAAAATAATTTCAATACAGAAGCATATCTGACAGGTCAATATGAAGGTTTGGTAAGAGAAGGTAAAAAAGACCTTAATCCGGATGGTACCGGTATCCGCAAAGTTAAAATCGAAGATGGTCTTTTACTTCCAAGGTATCGACTGCCTACCGAAGCCGAATGGGAATATGCTGCTCTTGGCTTGATTGGAAATACATTATATGAAAGAATTGTTGAAAGAAGAACATATCCGTGGAATGGAAACTACACCAGAACCGATGAAAGAAAATATTACGGAAGTTTTGTTTCAAACTTTAAAAGAGGACGAGGTGATTATATGGGTGTTGCCGGTAACCTGAATGATGGTGCCGATATTCCTGCACCCGTTGGCTCATATTGGCCTAATGATTATGGATTATATAATATGGCAGGAAATGTAAGCGAATGGGTATTGGATGTTTACAGACCACTCTCTTTTGAAGATATTTCGGATTACAGTCCCTTCAGAGGAAATGTGTTTATGAACAAAAAAGTTGATTTTGAGGGATTTCTTGTTGAAAAAGATAGTCTTGGAAGAATTCAGTACGAAGAAGTTACAACAGAAGAAAGCATAACACGTAAAAATTATCGTAAAGCTGATAACATTAATTATAAAGATGGCGACTATCAATCATCAATCGCAGCAGATTGGCTTGCAGAACCCGATGAATCAAATACTACCAACAAAATGTATGAATATGGTGTAACTTCATTAATTAGCGATAAAGCAAGAGTTTATAAAGGAGGGTCATGGAATGACAGATCGTATTATCTTAGCCCCGGAGCAAGAAGATTTCTTGACCAGGAAGAAGCATCAAGTACTATTGGATTCAGATGTGCTATGAGCAGGGTTGGTAGCCCAATGCCAGGAAGATAAAATTTATTTCAGAAAAAAATCATATATTGCCCCATTCCGGATTTTCGGGATGGGGTATTTACTTTATGTCGGGAAACAATAAATTTGTATTATTTAAAATATAAATAAATGAAAACTTCAATAATCGAATTATATAAGTTGTTTACTGAGTTTCCGAAAGTTTCAACCGATACAAGAAATGAAATAAAAAATTCAATCTTTTTTGCACTAAAAGGTGAAAACTTTAATGGGAACGAGTTCGCCGAAACAGCAATTAAAAATGGCGCTGCTTATGCAATAATTGATGAAGAAAAAATCAAAATTAATGATAAATATATTTTAGTTGATGATGTTCTAAAAACCTTACAGGAACTTGCAAAATATCACCGTGAACATTTTAATATCAGCGTAATCGGAATAACCGGTTCAAATGGAAAAACCACGACCAAAGAACTGATAAATGCTGTTTTAAGCAAGAAATACAACATTATTGCCACATCAGGAAATTTAAATAATCATATTGGTGTTCCGTTGACAATCTTATCCCTAACAAAAAAAACTGAAATCGCAGTTGTTGAAATGGGCGCTAATCACATTGGTGAGATTTCGGAGCTCTGCAAAATTGCCAAGCCGAATTTTGGAATTATTACAAATATCGGCAAAGCCCACCTTGAAGGCTTCGGCAGCATAGAAGGAATTATAAAAGCTAAAACAGAGCTTTATAATTACATACGGTCGGTTAATGGAAAATTATTTGTAAATATTGATAATCTTTTATTAAATCAGTTATCAGATAAAATACATAGAGTAACTTATGGAACCGCCTCAAATGTAGAATGTTTAATTAAATTATTGGAAGCAAATCCATTTGTACGATTGGAATGGAATATGGCTGAAAAGCAATATATCATCAACTCAAAATTAATTGGAAGCTATAATTTTGAAAATATCCAGGCAGCAATTTGTATTGGAAATTATTTTAAAGTAGAACCTGGAAAAATCATTGATGCTATTGAAAATTATGAGCCGGAAAACAACCGTTCGCAAATAATTGAATCTTTAAAAAATAAAATCATTTTAGATGCTTACAATGCCAATCCCGACAGCATGAAGGTTTCAATAAATAATTTTGCAGAAATGCCTTTTAAAAATAAAATTCTGATAATTGGCGACATGCACGAACTCGGAACCCAAAGTGTTGAAGAGCATCAAAATGTTTTAAATATCATTGGAAATCATAATTATTCAAAGGTATTATTGATAGGCGAAGAATTTAGTTCTGTAAATTCGAATAAAAATTGGAATACTTTTAAAACTACAAAAGAAGCTTTTGAATGGCTTAAAAATAACCCGGTTGAAAATGCTTCAATTTTAATTAAAGCTTCAAGATTAATGAAACTTGAACAATTAGTTGAAGTTTTGTAAACATTATACTATTATGAACGAATACAAAGTTATTGGTTTAATGTCGGGTACATCATTAGATGGAGTGGATGTGGCGTTTTGTGTTTTTAAAGAAATTTCCGGTAAGTGGGATTTTGAAATTGTAAAGGCAGAAACTTTCCCTTATGAAAATTACTGGATAAAAAAACTGAAAAATCTTCATTCAAAAGATGCATTAACTTTTGTAAAAATCCATTCGGAGTATGGCTATTTTCTTGGAAAGCTAACCAGTTTATTTTTATCAAAACATAAATTAAAACCTGATTTTATATCTTCACACGGTCATACAATTTTTCATCAGCCAGACAAGAGTATTACTTTTCAAATTGGTGATGGGGCTGCAATAGCTACCAATACGAGATTACCGGTGGTTTGTGATTTCAGGTCGCTTGATGTGAAATTAGGAGGGCAGGGGGCTCCTTTGGTACCGGTTGGAGATAAAAAACTTTTTTCAGAATATGATTTCTGCCTCAACTTAGGTGGGTTTGCTAATGTTTCGTTTGATAAAAAAGGAAAAAGAATTGCGTTTGATATTTGCCCTGTAAATATTATTTTAAATGAATTAGCATCTGAACTTAATAAAAAATTTGATGATAAAGGTGAAATTGCCGCAAGCGGGATAATTAATAAAAATCTTTTAACCGAACTTAATAATCTTGAATTTTATAAAAAATCACCTCCAAAATCTTTAAGTAAAGAATGGCTTGAAAAATTTTTTATACCGGTAATTAATTATTATCAAATCCCGATAAAAGATAAATTGCGAACCATAACCGAACATATTGCCATGCAGGTTTCTGCCTCAACTTTAAATTCATCTTTAAAAAAAATATTTGTAACAGGAGGCGGAGTTTTTAATGATTTTCTAATTAAAAGAATCAAAGCCCAAACAAATCATCAAATTATTATCCCTGATGAAAGAATTATAAAATTTAAAGAAGCATTGATATTTGCTTTTCTTGGTGTTTTGAGATTACGAATTGAAGTTAATTGCCTGAAATCAGTTACCGGTGCACGAAAGGATAATATCGGTGGAGTTGTTTATAATATATAGTGTAATGTCAAGGCTCCATACGGACTCCTTTCAGTCGTAAGGCTAAGGATTTGTTTGGTGCTAATCTAATTTTTTAAGTCTGGTATAAAGTCAATTACTTTTTGTATTTTTCAATCATTAACTCAACCTCGCTCATTTTAAAATCATATTTTTTACGCAGCCAGCCAAGTTTTTGATCATCGGATGTGGATTGAGGTATGCCAAGATTTTTCTTCAGATAAGAACAAGGAACATTGTATTTACTTGCCACTTCGGATAGTTTCATATAACCTTTGACTTCAATGGAAGTTTTAGAATGGTGATGTTTTTTTACAGAACCGTTAATTAAGTCATGATTTTGATGCTCTGAATTTATTTTTTGATTTTCAAAATTACCTTGTAAGGAAACATTATGTTTTTGGTTTCGTCCAAGCTCTTGTATGTCAGGGATTATAAAAAATGGAAAAGTTGCTAAAAGCACACAAACAATTATTAATACAATGGTGATTACTTTTCTTGCGCTTTTGTTTTTTATTAATTTGCTGTATAAAGCTAAGATCATTTTCCAGTGAATGATAATGTGAAGTATCAGTAATCCAAGCAAAACAAATCCAATAATCAGGTGTATTGTTCCCCATTCATGGCGGTCTAATCCTAAAAAATACAAATCAACATTATCACCGTAAACAATCCATCTTTCTTTGCCGGGTAGTAAAATATATTTTATAAGAAGTCCCAGACCAATCATTGCAGTCATGCAAAAGAACATTAAAAAATTAATTATGAAGTTATATTTTGATTTATTCATGATTAAAATTTAATTATTTATTTATTCTTGCCACCCGGTACCTTGTCCTCTTCCAGATTTGGGGCAGTTTCTATACATCATGCCTTTTCCATGTCCAGAACCTT
>JAUWSB010000097.1 GCA_030610255.1 Bacteroidota bacterium | reverse complement strand
TTTCAAACCATAAAAGCTGCAAGGACAAATCCTGTGGATGCACTGAATTATGAGTAATTACTCAATCTTTGAAGTAATTTTATACCGTAAGTTTTTGGCATTTGTTAGATAAGCTTTTACATAACCAACTAAAATTTTTGCAGAAATAATAACAGGGATTCTATTTTTATCATCAGTTACCCAGATGGTAAGGTCTTCGCCACCGCTGAATATTGCTCCTTCAACCAGCAAGGCAGTAAATTTTATACAATTGTATTTTTGACCATCAATATTTTCAACTATTTCCTTGCCGTGATGCCTAATATATAAATCAAATATCTCATTATCAATTATCATACGTAAAGGAATTGTATCGCCGGTTTTGTAAATGGAAAAGTCAATATTTCGTGCAGCATAGATTGCTGTCAGAATATCATAAGTGCAATCGGGTAAATTAAGTGTGTCTTTTTTAAAAGCTTGTTTAGTGTTTTCTGTAAAAGAAAAGATTTTATTTAAATTATAGTCAAATTTATATTCATTTTTAATAATAAAACCACCTTCATAATTATCTCTTTTAAATTCAATAGGTTTTAATGTGTTGGCATCAATATACGAATCAAAATAATCTCTTACCTTAAATATCCAATCAAAAGTTTTGTATGTTTTGCCAAAACTTTTAAGATGATATATGTACTGTCCGTTTTTAAAAATACTATCAATTGTAAAACTGACACTACCGGCATCTACCCAAATTAAACCCCAGTTATAAGCAACATTAAACGAAATTTTTTCTCCGGACTTAAAAGTGACATTTTTTTCAAAACATTGGGCTTTAATTTGCAGGTAAGCAGTTGTGAATAGTATTATTAATAGTATTTGAAACAGTGATTTTTTCAAGATATTTACATGTTTATTAGTTTGTAAATGTATTAAAAAAAAGCCCGTAACGATTGTTTTACGGGCTTTTCAGGGTAGCGAGAATGGGATTTGAACCCATGACCTCCGGGTTATGAATCCGACGCTCTAACCACCTGAGCTACCTCGCCATGAGTTTAGGTGTGCAAAGATATAAAATATTTTATTTGGTTATTATAATAATATTGAAATTTTGTCTTCTATTTTTTGTTCCCGAAACGCTCGTTCCTCGCTATCGGGATTCCCGCCTGCCGGACGGGCAGGAATTCGACTATGAAATTATAATGCGGCTTCGCCTTTTATAATTTCAGTCTTATTAACTTTTAACTTTTATCTTTTATCTTTTCCTTATAAACCACTCCTCGTTCTTCCAGCCCTTTCAATATAAACTTAACGCACACAGGATATTTGCCGATAAATTCGGGGGCTGATACTCCTTTTCTGTTATATAAACCTTCGGCTATCATTCTAACTGCCATGGTTGCGGTATATCCGGTTGTCCGTGCCATTGAATGGGTTTTGGTCTCTGGATTATATTGGTCAAAAAGGTCATAAGTATAGCTAACTTTTTTGCCGTCTTTTTCACCTTCAACAATAACCTGCATTACTGTAATGTCTTCATCGCCTTCTTCAAGCTTCCATTTTGGGAACAGTAGTTTTGCAGTAAAATCCAGCGGTCTTATTTTTTTACCATTAATTTCAATTTCTTTTTTATCAAAAAATCCTGTTTCGCGAAGAATAGCCATTTTTTCAATATGTCCGGGGTAGCGAAGCGTTTTTTCAATCATATTTGGAGCATTGATGGTTTTCATAATGCTTCGCAGACCGTCACTGTTAAATGCTTCAAGAGTGCCGATATTCGGGAAGTTCATTAATTCAGGGTCAGATAGGGCAGGGCGGGTGATTTCCTTTCCGTTTTCAATATATCTTGCAGGTCGAGTATATTCTTCAATTACATCAATCGGTGAAAACACGGCTTTGTATTCATAGGGCCACTCACGGATTTTAGGTAAACCGCCAACATATATTTTTACACTTTCGGTTGTGTCAAGCAAATTATCAATATAGCCAATTAAAATATTGCTCATTCCGGGTGCAACACCAATATCGGAAATTGCGATAACATTATTTTTTTTTGCAAGCTCATCCAATAAAAACATGTCTTCTGGAAAAAAAGCAATATCAACAACATTTTTACCGGCTTCAATAATTGCTTTAAGAGTCTGGAAGCCTATAAATCCGGGAACTGCATTCAGTACTAAATCAAATTTTTTTACCAATTGTTTTACATCTTCAGGATTTGACAGGTCTTTTATAATTGTGTTGATTGTTGTGTTGTCAAATTTACTTAGTGCATGTTTATTAATATCTGCAACACTTACTTCAAATTCCTTATCTTTAGCAAGGTCAATAGCCATCGGGCTTCCAACAAGTCCTACACCTAATATAATAATTTTCATTATTTATAATAAATTTTAAGATTTGTAATTCTTTTTAAATTTGTTAATCTGCGACAATGACACGCCGGAAATAACAATTATCATCCCAATTATTTTATTCAGGTTGAAAAGTTCTGATAACACAAAATATGAAGTAATTGCAGTAAACACAGGAATTAAATTTGCATACATATTTGCTTTGCTCACACCAAGGTTTTTAATAGCGATAGTGTAAAATACATAAGCCAGTGAAGAAGCAAAAACAGCTAATTGTAAAAGTGATAAAATTAATTCAAAATTTGGTTTTATACTGATAAAATGATTGAAATCAAAAATCAGGAACAATGGAAGAAAATAAATTGCTCCTAATGCGTTTAGATAAGTGATTATAGTTAATGGACTGTAATTTACGGTTAGTTTTTTCAGCATAACGGAAAAAATAATTGCTGTAATAACTGCTAAGAATAAAAATAATATTCCCTTTGGTGAAGCATTCAAAGACAAATCTTTATTTACCAGCATAATTATTATTCCCAAAAAAGAAATTAATAATCCGAAGATATTCAGGAAAGATAATTTTTCTTTGAGAGAATAATATGCAATGATTGGTGTAAAAACAGGAATCGTTGCGATAATTACAGCACTTATTGTTGAAGAAACATATTTTAAACCGTAACTTTCGCAGAGAAAATAAAAGAAAGGATTAAAAAGTGCTGAAACAATAAATAACCAGTAATCTTTAGAATGTATCTTCTCGGATTTCTTAAATAATTTTATAATTATAAATAATAAAATAAAAGATATTGCGAATCGTAGAAATACCATTGTTATTGGGTTGTAATATTGTAATACTACTTTTATCCAAACATAAGATAAACCCCAAATAAACATGGAAAGAACAACATAAAAACGGGTATATATTTTTTCGGTTTTCAAATTTTAAACATTTTCTAATACTGTAATAATACTTTAGCCTTTAGCCTTTATTCTTTAGCCTTTTATCAAAAATCAATCTTAAGAAAATAATTAGTTTATTTAACTATGAACGGCTCCTGTGTTTTTTTATGATCTTCCTTCCTCATTAAGAAATTTTGATTTGTGTTTTATTGTCCTTAGTATAAGTGTAATTATTAATACAACAGCAAATACCCATGTTGAAATGCGGTTCCACTCAAAAGTTTTATAAATAAAAAAGTACCTTAAATGATCAATAAAAGCAAAACAGAAAACCGTTGCGAGAAATCCCGAATATTCACGTCTTAAAACACTTTTAAATGAAAAAGGTGTTGTGCTTTTTTTATAATTTTTAAAAGATGGAAAAAATGCAGGAGTTGTTAAAGACCATTCCATATATTCATCACCGAATTTATTTTCTAAAAATCTTTCTTCTGCAAACATTATTCGTTCATAATAGAGCCAGAAAAGAAGCGAAACAATAATAACGAAATAAATATTTAAGGTAAATAACACAATTCCAATCCACATAAAATAATTTCCAAAGTATAACGGATGACGCATTGTTGAATAAATGCCGGTAACATTAAGCATTTCGGCAACCTGATATTCTGTGTTCCTTCCTGAAGTGCCTTTTGGTGTTGTGCCGATTGAAATTGCCCTGATTATAAATCCGAATACACTTAACAAAATTGATAATATTGTAAGTGTCAGAATTAAATACCTTGGAATATTATAATTTGTAAAATAAATAACAGGTATTGAAAAAATAAACAGAATTACCGGAATCTGCCCCCTGTACCTGAATAAAAAATTACCACTTTTTTCAAATGAATGTAGTAAAGCCATAATATTAAATAAGGTTTTTAAAATTTTGGCAAAAATATAAAAATTTAATCATTATAGCGAAACATCTTTATATTCTATTCAGTCTTCAGTCCCCAGTCCTCAGTCCCCAGTCCTCAGTCCTTAGTCACCAGTCCTCAGCTTAATAATCGCCGACTGCCAACTGCCGACTGCCGTCCGAATGGCTTTATATAGAATGTTTGGCATTTCGTTTTTGTAACAAACTTGTAATATTTCTGAAATTTTTGTGAAACAATCATAATTTATTTTTGCATCGTAAAAAATCATGTTTAATTAAAAATTTAGCAAAAATGAAAAAATTAAAAATTACACTTTTTCTTTTAATTGGCATTAATGCTTGCATTTTTAGCCAAGATGAAAATTCAAATGACGATTTTAAGCCGTCAGGTAAACCGTTTGCGAAAATATACACTAATTTTCACAGCAATTTTTCTGATGATGGCAATACATCCGCTTTTGAGGTTACACGAGCTTATTTTGGTTATAAATATAATCTAAGCAAAAATTTCTCAGCAAAAATTAATCTTGATATTGATAATCCGAAAGCCGGTAACTTAGAAAAGATAGCATATCTAAAATATGCAATGGTAACTTATAAAACTGATAAATTCCTAATTGATTTCGGGTTAATTGGTTTATATCAATTCAAAATTCAGGAAAAATTATGGGGACACCGTTATATATATAAATCTTTTCAGGATGAATATAAATTCGGTTCAAGTGCTGATTTGGGTATTAGCATTACTTATAAACCTCATAAAATTATTAGTCTTGATGTTACTGTTATTAATGGTGAAGGTTATAAAAAAATTCAGGCAAACGAAACTTATAAAGCATGTTTCGGGTTGACATTAAAACCCGTAAAAGGTTTAATAGTACGTGGCTATTACGATTTAATGAAAGATAGTGTAGCCCAGTCAACAATTTCTACTTTCATTGGTTATTCAACCAAAAAGCTTTTTGTTGGAGCTGAATATAATTTGCAGGATAATCACAATATGATTAAAGATCAGAACTATTCAGGTTTTTCAGTGTATTCATCATATCAAATTAATAATAAGTTTGAAGTATTCGGCAGATACGATAATCTTTCATCTGTTAAAATAGATGGTGCAGATGAAGACTGGAATATTGCCAAGGATGGTCAGATTATTATTGCAGGTCTTGAATATTCACCAATAAAATATCTTAAAATTGCTCCGAACTTCCAGGGCTGGCAACCTGCTGAAAGCGGTAAATCGTTTGTATATGGTGCATATCTGAACTTAGAAATCAAATTTTAATTCTTAACAAATTTGTAATAATTCTGTAACAAATATTTAATGTATTGATTATAATATTGAAGTAAAATTTAACAGTAAAATAAAACAAAATTATCATGAAAAAATTAGTAGTATTATTTTTTGCAATTGCTATATTAACAGCATGCAATAATTCAAATCAAAGCAGTGAAGGTGCTGAAAAAAAAGTAACAATAACTGCTGCCGGAGCAACATTCCCTATGCCTTTTTACAATATGGTATTTAAAAATTATACCAAATCAACAGGAATTTTATTAACATACGGTGGCATAGGTTCAGGTGGAGGAATAAGAAGCCTGAAAGATAAGATAGTAGATTTTGGAGCTACCGACGCTTTTTTATCGGATGAAAAAAATAAAAATATGCCGGCAGAAATTGTTCATATCCCTACCTGTCTTGGTGCTGTAGTTATTGCTTACAATCTTCCGGATGTAAAAGGAATTAAGCTGACAAATGATTTATTGGAAGGAATTTTTATGGGTAAAATCACAAAATGGAATGATGAAAAAATTAAGGCAAACAACCCTGACATAAATCTCCCTGATAAAGGTATCACAGTAGTTCACAGGTCAGATGGAAGCGGAACAACTTATATCTTTAGCGATTTTATGAGTAAGGTCAGCGATGTTTGGAAAACAGAAGTCGGTAAAGGTAAATCGTTGAAATGGCCTTGCGGAATAGGAGCAAAAGGGAATCCCGGAGTTGCAGGTACAATAAAACAAACTCCTGGTACAATAGGATACATTGGTTCTGAATATGCATTTGCACAAAAAATCCCGGTGGCATTATTGCAAAACAGAGCAGGCAATTATATTAAACCAAGTGTTGAGTCAATTAGTGCAGCGGCAAAAACTGATATCCCTGATGATACAAGAGTGATACTAACCAACTCTGCTGACCCTGAAGCATATCCCATAAGTGGTTTTACATGGATAATCCTTTATAAAGATCAAGATTATGATGGACGTTCAAAAAATCAGGCTATGGAAACTGTAAAATTTTTAGATTGGCTGATAAGTAAAGATGCTCAGGATGTTACTAAAAAAGTTCATTACTCGCCTTTACCGGAAACAACTGTGAAAAAAGCAAAGCAGATTTTAAGAACGGTTAATTATGGTGGGGAGAAGCTTTTGTAATAGATTGATGTTAAATGTTATACGTTAAAAGTTATATGTTTAATCTAATAACTAATAATCAATAACTTTTAACATATAATTCATAACTAATAACTAACGAAGCGTAGCAAGGCTGTAGAATAATATATAACGGTTAACTTGATTTAGGAATAGAATGAACGGAGAAAAAATTACCAAAGTAGTTTTATTTGTTTCATCATTATTAATTTTATTTCTTGCGGCTGGTATGGTTTACACATTACTTAATGGTGCCATACCTGCTTTTAATAAGTTTGGCTGGAACTTTATTTTTTCTTCCGAATGGAATCCAACTGAAGGTAAAGAAGAATACGGAGCTTTGTCTTTTATCACAGGAACGTTATTAACTTCAATACTTGCATTGTTATTATGTATTCCAATGTCGTTTTCGGCTTCGCTTTTTTTAGGTGAATACTATAAAAACACAAAAATTGCAAACATATTAGGGTCAATGGTTGATCTACTTGCAGGTATCCCTTCTATTGTTTATGGTTTGTGGGGATTTTATGTAATAAAACCCTTGATTGTAGATTTAGGTTTTAATGAGCAGGGATTTGGAATTTTTACTTCAGCTCTTATTTTATCTATTATGATAATTCCTTATGCAACATCTTTAAGCAGCGAGATTATTAAAATGGTTCCGAACGAACTTAAAGAAGCTGCATATTCGCTTGGAGCAACACAACAGGAAGTAATTTTTAATGTAATAGTTCCATCAGCCCGTTCAGGTATAGTAGCGAGTTATATTCTTGCTTTTGGAAGAGCACTTGGAGAAACCATGGCTGTTACTATGTTAATAGGAAACGCAAACATTATCCCTAAGGGTCTGTTTGATACCGGCAACACAATGGCAAGTGTTATAGCTAATCAATTCGGAGAAGCCGAAGGATTGAAATTAAGCTCACTGATAGCTATTGGTCTTTTGCTTTTTCTTATCACAGGAATTGTTAATTCAATTGGAAAATTGATAATTAATAAGTTATCATAATGGGAAAAATGAGGTGCAATAAAATACAAACCGATGGTTTTTCATTTCGCCTTGTGAAAAACAAAGTGTTTTTCTGCTTTGTGATCTTTATGTCAATGATTGCGATTTCGCCTGTTTTTTTTATAATAATAAAACTAATAATAAAAGGGATAAGGCAGATAAACCTGAATTTTATCATTGATGTTGCACCAAATACTTTAGAAGCTATGACTGCAATTGCTAATGGGGAAATTATACCGGGTGGTATTGCAAACGGAATTACAGGCAGTATATTAATGGTTCTTTTAGCATCGATTATGGCTATACCTGTGGGCATTTTAACAGGAATATATCTTTCTGAAAATCAAGACAAGATTTATGCAAATATTATCAGAAATATTTCTGAAATTTTACAGGGTGTTCCTTCAATAGTACTCGGTATTTTATCATATTTATGGATTGTAATAAATATAACCAAGGGATTTTCTGCATTTGCCGGAAGCGTATCATTAGCAATAATGATGTTACCTTTGATAATCAAATCAACAGAGGAAACATTAAAAATGATACCATCAACAATAAAAGAGGCAGCTTTGTCATTAGGAGTTCCTTATCATAAAGTAATTTTTAAAGTGTTGCTGCCAACAGGATTAGGTGGCTTGCTAACAGGAATATTGCTTGCCATATCAAGAGTTTTAGGAGAAACAGCTCCTTTAATGCTTACAGCTTTAGGAAGCTCTGTTGTCAATTTTGACATTACGAAGCCAACAAGTGCCGTACCTTTGCTGATATGGGAATTTTATAATGATCCTAATTTACTTGATCTGGTTTGGAGTTCATCATTATTTCTGATGGGCTTTGTTTTAATACTCAATATTATTGTAAAAAAAATGGCAAATAAATGGAGATATTGTTGAAATGAACAAAGCTATAATAAACATAAAAAATCCGGTATTAACGATTAAAGATCTATCGGTTTCTTATGAAAAAGGTAAATATGCCGTTAAGGATGTTAGTGCGGGTATAAAGAAAAATTCAATAACTGCAATTATGGGTCCTTCTGGATGTGGAAAAAGTACGCTGTTAAGGGCAATTAACCGTATGCATGAACTTTATCCCAATATTCAAACACTTGGGAAAATTTATCTTGATAATGAAGATATTTCTGAAATTCCTTCAATAAAACTCAGACAAAATATAGGGATGGTTTTTCAGCGACCTAATCCTTTTCCAACAATGAGTATTTATGATAATGTGATAGCAGGATATAAATTAAACGGGACAAGAATAAAAAAAAGTAAAAAAGATGAAATTGTAGAAAAATCGTTGCGTGATGTAGTTTTGTGGGATGAAGTTAAAGATTCCTTATATAAACGCGGTACTTTTTTATCGGGCGGACAGCAGCAAAGACTTTGCGTTGCCCGTACTTTAGCATTTCAACCCGAAATAATCCTTATGGATGAACCGACTTCGGCACTTGACCCGATTGCAACTGCTAAGATTGAAGATTTGCTCGTGGAACTGAAAATAAAATATACGATAATCCT
>JAUWSB010000155.1 GCA_030610255.1 Bacteroidota bacterium | reverse complement strand
TCAGAGCCATTTCCATTTGAATACCAACCACTTGTACTTTTCATTTTGTATCCTGCATCTGTACCACTCCATCCAGTTGCATTGCAATTAACCGTTGAATCAATATAGGTTGTTAAAGTACACCATTCAGCATCCTTTGGTAAATGCCAGCCCTGAGGGCAAACGCCTAATGCAGGTCCCCATTCATACAACCTACCGTATGTTTCACAATTTGCAGAATTGTTATCATAACACCAACTATTGCCACCTTCGTAGTTCATGTTTTCCTTTAACCAGCATTGATCGCCTATTTGAACTGTATTATAAACCTGACCTTCGTAAGTTACTGTAGGTATCCCGGGACAGGGAATTCCTTCTGTGATCTCAAACTCATAAATTTCATTGGTCTGCGGTGTATCTTCAAGTATATCGCTTCCATTAACTTCATTTACAGTCTTTGCATATCCTATATATCTTAACTCGTCGCCAAGATTAAATCCAAAATTAGTAATACCGTTTTGAGACTTAAAACCAATCTCATTATCCTGATATTTATTGTAAACTATTTTACATTTTACTCCAAATGTAGTATTACCACTTGCATTTAACATTTTAATTGTTTTGCTTGTTTGCTTTCCGGTTACAGTAAACAAATAATAGTTTTCATTACCGGAATAAAAATCAAAGGAATGATTACCCGGATTTAATGTATTGTCATAATGTGCCACTTGTCTGCCTATAATATCCAAAATAGTGATTTTAATATGTTCCTTTTCTTTTAAATACAAATTAACTGTTGTTTTTTCTTTAAAAGGATTAGGATAATTCTGTGAAACAGAAAAACTACTTTCCCCAATAGCTTCGTTATCTCCTATACTTGTAATATAATCCAACACCAGTATAGTATCGGGTGCATAAAGTGTAGTATCTTCGCCCTGCGTTAGGTTTTCAATAAATATACTATCCAAAGAAACATATTGCCCGTTGTTTTCTGCTGTGAAAGTTAATTCTATTGTGGGTTTTTGGCTAAAGGCATTTACAAAAAACCCAACTGCCAAAATTAAAAGAAGAATTTTTGTTTTCATTGAAATAAATTGAAATTGATGGAAATTTTCCTAAAATAGTTTAGCTTGCGAACTGTTATGATATAACCTATAGTACCATGGGATTATTGGACTGATCAGGCACACATAGGTTGCCATAGCTAACCAGACTCCAGCCATATTTAAGTTGCATTAATTTTGTTTTTTTGTGTTTCTTTGTGTCTTGGTGCCTTGGTGGCGAATTTTATTTTTGCCACGAAGTCTCAAAGACTCAAAGAATCACTAAGATTTTTAAGCAATATAACAATTCATCAAATTAACCATATAATAATGAAACAATAAAACAAATTCTAAATTCTGCAAATTATCCTTCTCGTTCCCTGTAATTTCCCAATTCCTCCTTCAAATATTTCCCTGTATAGCTTTTAGGATTTTTAATAATTTCTTCAGGTGTGCCTTGTACAATGACTTCTCCTCCCCTGTCGCCGCCTTCGGGACCAAGGTCAATAATGTGGTCGGCAACTTTAATAACTTCCATATTATGCTCAATGATAATTACCGTATTTCCTTTATCAACAAGGCGGTTTAATACATCAAGCAAGACTTTCACATCTTCAAAATGTAATCCTGTGGTAGGTTCGTCAAGAATGTAAAGTGTTTTCCCTGTATCACGTTTTGAAAGTTCTGCAGCTAATTTTACTCTTTGTGCCTCACCACCCGAAAGTGTTGTTGATTGCTGTCCAAGTGTGATATATCCAAGCCCGACTTCTTTTAAAGTTTTAATTTTTTGAACAATATGAGGGATATTTTCAAAGAACTCAACTGCCTGATTAATGGTCATATTCAGAACATCATTAATTGATTTTCCTTTATATCTTACTTCAAGAGTTTCGCGGTTGTATCTTTCTCCATTGCAGGTTTCGCAATGGACATGAACATCGGGAAGGAAATTCATTTCAATTACTCTTACTCCCGCACCTTTACAGGTTTCACATCTGCCGCCTTTTACATTAAATGAAAATCTTCCTGGTTTATATCCTCTGATCTTTGATTCGGGAAGTTGTACAAATAATTTTCTTATCTCATCAAAAACTTTTGTATAAGTAGCCGGATTTGAGCGGGGTGTTCGCCCGATAGGCGACTGGTCAATTTCAATTACTTTATCAATATTTTTCAGTCCTTCAATTGATTGATAAGCTAAAGGTTTTTTATTTGATTTGTAAAAATGCCTGCTTAAAATCGGATAAAGAGTTTCATTGATTAAAGTGGATTTTCCACTGCCTGAAACACCGGTTACACAAATAAATTTTCCAAGAGGTAATTTAAGTTCAATTTCTTTTAAATTGTTTCCTTTTGCACCCTTAAGAGTTATCAATTCTGCATTACCATTACGCCGGAATTTGGGTATTACTATTTCCTTTTTACCGCTAAGATACTCGCCTGTAATTGTTTCGCTTTTTTCAATTACACCGGGTGAACCGATAGCAACAATTTTCCCGCCATGCATGCCTGCACCCGGCCCTATATCAATCACATGGTCGGCCGAAAGTATTGTTTCTTTATCATGCTCAACCACAATAACCGAATTTCCAATATCCCTCAAATCCTTTAAAGCATTTATTAATTTAAGATTATCACGCTTATGCAATCCAATGCTGGGTTCATCCAAAATATAAAGTACACCAACAAGCTGCGACCCGATTTGTGTTGCAAGCCGGATACGTTGCGACTCTCCTCCCGACAAGCTTCTTGCGCTTCTGTTAAGTGTAAGGTAATCAATTCCTACATCAAGCAGAAATCGTATCCTTGTCCTGATTTCACGAATAATCTCATGAGCAATAATTTGCTGCCTTTCGTTTAATTTTGTTTCAACAGTTGAAAACCATTCGTCTAAATGAATAATATTTTTATTTGCCAGTCCGGCAATATTTTCCCCTGCAATCTTAAAATATAATGACTCTTTTTTGAGTCTGCTACCATTACATAACGGACAATCGATTTTGTTCATAAAATTTTTTGCCCATCTTCTGATAATGCTTGAAGAATTTTCGTTATACTGGTTTAAGATAAAATTTACTATGCCTTCAAAATTCAAGGTATATGTGGAAGTTACGCCTAAATATTCTTTTTTTACATTAAAAGTTTCATTTGAGCCGTATAAAATCGTAGTAATTGCTTCTTCGGAAATATCTTTTATAGGTGTATTCAGGTCAAAGCCGAATTTTTCACCTATTGCTTCTATCTGGCTGAATATCCAGTTGTTTTTATATTCTCCGGCAGGTGTTAAACCTCCTTTTCTGATGGTTTTTGTTTTATCAGGAATGATCTTATTTAAATCCACTTCAGAGATGCTGCCTAAACCATTGCATTTCGGACAGGCACCATAAGGCGAATTAAAAGAAAACATATTTGGTTCGGGTTCATTGTAAGATATTCCGGAAGAAGGACACATCAGTAACCGGCTAAAATGCCTGATTTTTTTGGTTTCATTTTCTAAAACCATCAATGACCCTTTTCCGTGTTTGAGTGCTGTTTGCACTGATTGACCGATACGTTTTTTAACATCTTCCCTGATATTTATTTTATCAATAACTATTTCAACATCATGAATTTTATATCTGTCAAGTTGTAATCCGAAACCAATTTCCTGAATTTCGCCATCAATTCTGACTTTTAAAAAACCCTGCTTGCGAATTTGCTCAAAAAGTTCCCTGTAATGTCCTTTCCTGCCTTTTACAACCGGTGAAAGAAAAAAAATATTTTTCTGTGAATATTTTTCAATGATTAATTTTGTGATCTGCTCCTCGCTGTATCTTATCATTTTTTCACCTGTAACATAAGAATAAGCTTCAGCAACACGAGCAAATAATAAACGCAGAAAATCATAGATTTCAGTAATTGTGCCAACAGTAGAACGAGGATTACGATTAATGGATTTTTGTTCTATTGAAATTACCGGACTCAAACCGGTTATTTTGTCAACATCGGGTCTTTCAAGATTGCCAATAAAATGGCGGGCATAAGCGGAAAATGTTTCCATATAACGACGTTGTCCCTCAGCATAAATTGTGTCAAATGCAAGTGAGGATTTTCCACTTCCGCTTAAACCGGTTATAACTACTAATTTTTTTCGGGGAATTACAACGTCAATATTTTTCAAATTATGAACACGGGCTCCGTAGATCTCAAGGTTTTCCTCAAAATCAGGCTTTTTTTTATTTAATTGTTGAATATTATTTTGTAATTCTTCCTTCAAAACTATTATGGTACTATGTTGTTTTTTGTGGGTAATTTTTTATTATTATTCAAGGTTCAAAGTTCAATGTTATAACCCAATAAAACCTGAAACCTGAAACCTGGAACCTGAAACTTTCTTGTGTTAAAGCATCCATAGTATTTAACATAAAACTAATATCCTGCTTATTAAAGAACAAACTTACTTTCAAAGTCTTTAAAAAACGGGACAATTTTATCTTTTTCAGAAAGGATAGGATTTTTTGTTTTCCAGTCAATATTCAAATCCGGATCGTTCCATCTAATACTTCCTTCCGATTGTTTGTTATAAACATTTGTACATTTATAAAAGAAAACCGTGTTGTCTTCAAGAGTAACAAAACCGTGTGCAAATCCGGGAGGTATCCAGCACATCATCTTATTTGATTCAGACAATTCAATTGAAGCCCATTTACCATAAGTCGGTGATTTTTTTCTGATGTCAACTGCAACATCCAATACTGCTCCTTTCATCACTCTCACTAATTTTCCTTGTGCATGAGGTGGATTTTGAAAATGCAAACCACGTAAAACCCCTTTTTGTGATTTTGATTCATTGTCCTGAACAAATTTGTAATTTATACCAGCCTGAACAAATTTTTCCCTGTTATATGATTCAAAAAAGTATCCCCTTTCATCTTCAAATACATCTGGTTTAATTATTAAAAGGTCTGGAATTTTTGTTTTTATTATTTGCATAATATTGATATTTTATAAATGTATTACCTCACCACAAGCGGCAGCAGCAGCTTCCATAACTGCTTCCGACATGGTTGGATGTGGATGTACTGAATTTAATATTTCATTAGCTGTCATCCCTGATTTTCTTATTAAAACAGCTTCGGCTATCATCTCAGTAACATTTTCACCAATCATGTGAGCTCCGAGCAATTTTCCGGATTTATTTTCAAAAACAAGTTTTATGAATCCTTCTCTTGTTCCGGCAGCAGTTGCCTTACCCGAAGCAGTAAACGGGAATTTTCCTACCTTGATTTCATAGCCGGATTCCTTTGCTGCTTTCTCAGTCAAACCAACTGAAGCTACTTCGGGTTGTGTGTATGTACAAGCAGGAATATTACCATAATCAAGCGGTTCAGGATTTTTACCAGCAATTTTTTCTACACATATTATTCCTTCGGTAGAAGCTACATGTGCTAATGCCGGACCATGAACAATATCGCCAATAGCATAATAACCCAGCACATTTGTTTCATAAAATTCATCAACTTTTACTTTACCGTTTTCGGTTTTTATACCAACGTTTTCCAACCCGATATTTTTTATATTTGTTGTAACCCCAACTGCGGACAAAACAATTTCTGCTTCAATAATTTCTTCGCCCTTTTTTGTTTTTACCAATACTTTGCAGAGTTCACCACTTGTATCAACCGACTTAACAGTTGAATTGGTTTTAACCTTCATTTTATTTTTTTTGAACGACCTTGCCAGTTGTCTTGAAACTTCCTC